>NZ_JAPZSO010000249.1:0-1149 GCF_027531715.1 Microcystis sp. LE19-8.1F
GACAAATTTCGTTGGCGATCCCAGCCCGCCAACGTGACTCAGAGCGGGAAACTCTAACTCCCACTGGCCCGAACAATGGGTGCACCTCATCAGAGCGGGAAACTCTAACTCCCACTGGCCCGAACAATGGGTGCACCTCACAAGGCCAAAGACTCTAGGCCAAAGCGGCCCAACGATGGGTAGCAGAGCATCACAACGGTAAAGCCGAACTTCTGCCGGCCGAAAAACGAGGGAGCACGTCACGACCAAAAGCTATAATTGGAAATTGATAGTTGGATAGTTGAGGCGGTTTTGAGCTAGGCAGCGTTTCGGCGAAGCATAGTCGGAAGCCGAAATTCTCAAATCTACCCCGGAGTGGTCGTGACAGCTGACCCTAAATGTGCCACTAAAATGAGGAAGCTTTATCGAGGGTCCCGATGGAAACGGTTGGTGCAATGCTGGTCCGCGACGGTCGCGTCCTTCTTGGCAAGCGAGCATCACACAAGTCCCACCCCAATAAATGGGACATCATCGGAGGGCATGTCGAGCAAGGTGAAACGCTCTGGGCCGCTCTTTGTCGAGAACTTTATGAAGAGATTGGCGTCACCGACATTAACGGTGAATACATTACAGCGCTGCAAACCGGCGAGAAAGATCATTTTGTTAGCCTGCACGTTTATCACATTTTCTCGTGGGACGGCTTTCCTCATATCAAGAATGACGAACATTCTGAGGTTCGATGGTTTGACAAAGATGAAGCCCACATGATCTCCGATCTAGTCAGCGATGAATATCGACTGATCATTGGCCGCCTCGTAAAGTAAAATGTAGTCGAACCTCGACAACTTTCGTTCCCGAATCAAGCCGCCTATCCGCTACCTACCCACTTCCGGCCACGAGGCGGCTTTCAGGATGATGCTAAAAGCCGACAGTAATGGTCCGCATCATTCATGACTGGTTTCGGGCAACGCAGCGGTGGGCTCTAATGACTTGATATGGCCGATATTGTTGAAAAACTCGTCGTTGTCAGGGTTTGCGGGTCATGATTCACTGGTTTCATTGATTTGCGGGGGATCTGGTGATGATGGGACATCAAGAAGTATCGGCCCAGTTGTTTTATGACTTTCAGATTGAGGATCATGTTCCAGCTGACCATATTCTGCGGCGCAT
>NZ_JAPZSO010000221.1:0-3005 GCF_027531715.1 Microcystis sp. LE19-8.1F
CTAGAGGCATGGATACTACTCTCCCACAGTAGCCGCTCTTTTCTACGCCTTTTTAGATTATCAGATTTTGTCCCCCCCTGAACTAGGGTTGATTCATTGTAGGGTTGATTCATGAATCAACCCTACCCCCTGAACAGTTACAAATAAATTAGGCAAGATATCTATAAAATTTATGATTGTGAGGAGTCGGTATATTTTTCGATAAGTTCGACAATTTTAGGTGATAGCCGCCGATTTTTTAGAGTAATTTTTTCTACTTCTAAAGCCATGGCTTCCCCCAGCAGTTGGGCAGGTATCTCATATTTTTGTGCTAGTTCTTTAATTTTAGCAGTTATGTCCATGAATTTTTTGGGGGTTGGGGAGTGGGGATTGTCAAGTCTTAACTCTTATTTGCCAAGAGATACCTTGATGAGGATAAATTTTATAACAGATCTGAGTAGGTAAGGCCATAGTAACTTAATTCTTGGACTAATCTGTTGATAACTGTAGCTTGATTGCTGGCTGCCCGGGCAAAATCAATAACTCTTTTGATCTCCGATGCAATTAATTTTACCTCACCATCGCCCCAAGGAGGAACCACCAAGACATCGATTAAAGTCGCTTTCTTCTTTGCCACGGCTGCCCGGAGAATTCTGCCGCGACGTTGAATAAATTGACGAGGAGAAGCATCGGCAGCGAGGATAATTCCCTGACTGACTTGTGGGATATCAACTCCCTCATCGAGACATTTTACTGCCACTAATGCGTCAAGATTTCCCGAAGATAACTGTGATAATAACATAACTCGATCGCTGTCTAAGGAACTATAGCGAGCGACTCTTTTTCCCTGACGCGCCAATCGGGTACTAATAGCAGTTGCTTGGGCAATATCGGCACAATAAATTAGTGTTTGTTCTAAGGTGTGTTCAGCCAGAATACGATCAATTATAGTTAATTTTGCCCCCGCTGCTTTAATTAATTGCGCCCGTTGAATTAATAAATAATTCACCTTTTGACTGTCTTCTTGGGTAGATAAGCGAGCAATTTTTGCCGTTAACTGACGATATTTTTCCTGTTCTTCTTCTGCGAGATAGGTGACATAAACGTGATAATCGTACTCGCACAAAATACCCTGCTGAATAGCTAACTCTAACCCGTATTCATAGACAATTACCCCAAAATAATCTAAAACTTTTTCCGTACCGAGTTCATCGTAGGCACGCAAAGGAGTTGCTGATAAACCCAAACGATAACTAAAATCATCGCGTAAAAGACGCTGATAAACTCCCGCACCAGTAGCGTGAACTTCATCGGCAATTAATAAAGATTCTTTTGGCAAACCTCCCGCATCAGTAATTAAATCACTAACGGTATTTTTAGCTAACTCTCCATAGGTTCCCACCACAATTACAGGATATCTCTGAGAGGGCAATTCTTGATGATTAATTAACCGTAATTTGCGAAATAAAACCTCACGCCAAGCACGAGAATTACCCATCGCTACCACAGGAAAAGCATAGGTAGTTCGACAGTTTAATTCTTTCACCCACTGCTGGACTAATTCTTTAGTGGGTACAGCGATAACAATTAATTCTAACCTTGATAAACCACTAGCTGCCGCTAGGGCTGTAATCGTTTTTCCCGCCCCTGTTGCCATGGCGAGTATCCCCTGATATTTGGCTTGTTTCCAGGCACTTATTGCCTCAATTTGACGGGGCTGGGGTGTTATTTTTAGAGGAGAGGATAACTGATATTTGCCGGTATCGGCGGCAACTTTAAAAGTTTTTTTGCTACTGCTATCGGGTTCGGTAGTGGGTGGAAAATCAGGACGAAATTTTAAGAGAGATTGGGCTGCTGCTGCGGGAAAATCCCAAATATCTAGATGGGGAGTTTGATTGTGCCAGAGTTTTTCAAAATTATCAATTTTTCTCTGAACTCTTAGCTGTTCCTGAGATTGCCAAGAGCGAAAAATATCGATACACTCGAAATTATCCTGTAAACTGCTGTGACTTTCATTCGCAGAACCAGTAAAAGCGATCGCATTTTCAAAAGCATCAATAAATAGGCCTAACTTTTCATGATATAAGCCAAAATTAACTAAGTTTTTGGGAATGGCTAATTTTATTTCTAAGACTCCCTGACTTAATAGCCACGCTAAACAGGCAAAACGATTTTTAGTAATTTCGTCTAAGTCAATCTCCAGAACAGATAATAAAGATTTATTAATCACTTCTTCCCTTTGCTTTAATCCCTGGCTAATGGCCTCGATATCTTCTTTCGAGAGATAGGGAGAAGCAATTAAACGCATTTTTCCCCCTCCGCGAATTAAAGCAGTTAATCCTTTAGCTAGAGAGACAAGGGAAGAACTAGAAAAAAAGCCGACTGCTCGACAATAGAGGGTAGATTGTGCTAAACAAGGTAGATAAAAATCGGCAATGAGATTATGGCGATCACTGCGATATTCTTCTAATAGGTCTAATTGTTGTAATGGCAATTTAAATTCCTCCTCGATCTCGTTTTAGATCATAAATAACTTTTTCATAACACCAGCTTTTACTGCGTTGGGGATTTCTCAATCTAATATTTAAAAGCAATCGAGTCGCTAAAGCTTTATCTCCATTCACGAGGGTTAAAAGTTCTCTTTCTAAGTAGAAAAGTTTAGGCTGACTGATTGGCAAATTTTGACGATTATTTTTAGAAGTGAATCTTTTCGGTTTAGTGGAGGATAAAGATAGGGTATCGACCAACCACCAGATAGCTACAGCTAACCCCAACAAAAGCACCCCAGTAAAAGAGTATAAAACGATGCCTAGTAAATTCATTAATCAATTCCCGTGTTTGTTAATGATCAAGGTTTTAGGCTAATCTACCCTACACAAAAACACCATATAGCGTTTTTCAGTCTGCTGAGGTACAAAAGTTATGGGTTTTAGGCAAAAGGCAAGAGGCAAAAGTCAAAAGGGAAGAAAAATATGTGTACCTCACTAGCTTATAGCGGTGTGCAGTCGTATTAGGTACAGTGTCAC
>NZ_JAPZSO010000028.1:0-30975 GCF_027531715.1 Microcystis sp. LE19-8.1F
TTTACTGATGCTTTGGAGGCTTTTCGTACAGCGATGTCTTTTCGTTTTTTCCCTTGGCTAACGCAGAATATTGATGTCTTTTCCGCTCACAAAGCGGCTTTGGGCTACATTTGGGCTTGAAATTTGTTTAAGTCCCATTAAAAAAGTTCTTATCTAACAAAGTTAGCTAATGTCAGGGTTAGATGATATCGGCGAAGTTTTTTTCTAGTCGTCGAAAATACCAAATACCACTGACTAGCAAGAGAACGACTAGGGCCAAGGATAGCAGGAATCCGGGCCAATAGATGCCGGCATCACCTCCGATAATCGCCCAACGAAAACCATCAATGACTCCCACCATGGGATTGAGAGAGTACAACCAACGCCATTTTTCTGGAACTATATTACTACTAAATCCTACGGGAGAAATATATAGCCCAAACTGAATGATAAAGGGAACGATATAACGAAAATCTCGAAATTGAACATTTAACGCTGATAACCATAAACCCCCACCCATAGAGGTAGCAAAAGCCATGAGAATGAATAAAGGTAGGGTTAAAATGCGCCAACTAGGTAAAAAATTATACCAAGCCATTAACCCTAACAGAATCATTCCTGAAAGCAAAAAATCAACGAAACTGACAATAACGGCACTGGTGGGAACAATTAACCGGGGAAAATATACCTTAGAAATTAGATTAGCATTATCAATTAAACTATTACTAGCTTCAGCAAGAGAACTAGCGAAAAATTGCCAGGGTAAGACCGCCGCAAAGACCAAAATTGGATAGGGGGCAGTGCCATCACTGGGTAAACGGGCTAATTTACCGAAGACAAAGGTAAATACTAACATGGTTAAAAATGGCCGCAGTAATGCCCAAGCAATGCCGATAAAAGTTTGTTTATAACGAACTAAAATATCGCGCCAAGCCAGGAAATAAAATAATTCTCGGTATTGCCATAAATCCCGCCAATATTGTCTTTCACTTCGCCCAGCTTCAATAATTAATTCTTTTTTCATTACTTTTGAGGTTCTGGAGGTTTCTGTTTAGAAGCTTCTGCGATTGCTTGATTTAAACGAGTTAATTCTTCTTTAAACTTCGGTTCTTGGGGATAGGTTTTGACTAATTTTTCCAGGAGACTTTTAGCTCCAGAAACGTCTTGAGTTTGTAATCTTGTTCCATAAAGAACTAGCATAACTTCGAGATTTTCGGGATATTTTTGATATAACTTTTCTAAAGGTTCTCTGGCTCCGATAAAATCTTTTAACTGTAAACGAGCTTGGGCCAGTCCTTGCAAAGCAGTGGGGTTATCCGGTTCGCGTTCGAGAATTTTCTCATACCCTTTGACCATTTCTGCTAATTTTTCGGGGGGAATAGTTGCCTCTTGCCCGGGTTGATTGCCTTGGGGGGAATTAGAATTATTATTTTTCAATAAACCTAAAGTTGGCACAATCATTAAAGCCAGAAATACTAAACCGGAGGAAACAATTAAGACTCGTTTGAGGGTATCGTTATTTTTTTTGGGCATACTTTTTAAAGATTAGAGATAAGATTAATCAGTAGTAACTCGATGCAATTCGTGACCCCAAAGATTATAAGCCCAAATTCCCAAGCCAAAACTACCTAAGCAGAGAATGGTGATCATCAGGAAAACTTGCCACCTATTGTAACCTGCTTCCTGAAGTTCTAGACGACCGAGGATAGCAGCAGCTAACAGAATTAAAACTCGACTAAATACCGCCCACTTGTGGAAGATAAAGACTACCGCCAAAGACCAGCCGAGAATTGATAATACAGCGCTAATATCGTTTTTAAACCAACTGCGGAAAAATACCGGCATTAAGTCACTAAACAGAGTTAATCCTAGGGCAATTGAGAGGATAACCCCTACCGCTAGGATATAGATGATGATTTCTAGCCATTCGCTGGTGAGAGTCCAATTCATCTCATCACCGCGGGCAAGTAACCAATCACTCCATGATAAACGCTCATGGGCGATCGACCAGCCAAACAGCCCATAGACCGATGGTATTAGAAAAGTAAGTAGTATAATGCGCCAAAACATAATCAGTTATCAGTTATCAGTTATCAGTGATCAGTTATCAGTTATCAGTTTTGAGTTATTAGTTATCAGTTTTGAGTATTAAGGTTCTTCGTTACTTGGTATGGTTCGATAGGGGGGCATAAATCGACTAAATCCTTATCTGGCAAGAGACTTAATTGATAACCCCCGTCCATTGCATAACACAAACCGAAGAGCCAGTATTAAGTGAGCAGTATGTATTAAGTGAGCCTGATCAAATGCCAGTTTACTACTGTCTTTTCACTGATTACTGTTTACTGCTTACTGATCACTGATCACTGTTTACTGATCACTGAAAAAAGTCAAGCCTGAACCCTGAAAGAGACGAAAATTGCCCCTTTTCAGACTTCAGGCCCCTGGGATTGTCCCGATCGCTTAGGACATATACTGGATGATAAAGTCGAAGTAGGGGGCTGCTGCCACGGCATCTTCTTGAGTCAAAAGAGCTAAAGCGGCCTCTTTGAGACAACGAATCGCTTCCACCATGCCGGGGATGGGAACATTAAGAGAGTTATACATCTCTTTGACCCCAATCAGGCCAGTTTGTTCGATCGGTCCTTTGTCTCCAGCTAATACCCCATAGGTAACTAGACGCAGATACCAACCATAATCGCGCAAGCATTGATTATATTGACGCTGACCGTAGGCGTTACCCCCCGGCGCTCTATAATCAGGACGTTTCTTGAACAGTTGTTTTTGAGCCTGATCGACGATTTTTTTCTCATTTTCAGCGAGAGTCTCGGCAATGCGAATTCTCTGCTCACCGGTTTTTAAAAATTGCCCGATACCCTGTAGTTCACCACTACTAGGATAACGAAGTTCGTCGTCGGCTTTGAGGATGACTTGGCTAACTACGCTCATAATATCAAGGTAAATTCTGATAACATTCTGTAGTTTATCTCAGGTCGGGGTCTGGAAGTCGAGTCATCCCTGCTGGTTAGGCAATTCCTAAAAATTGTAATATTTCGTTATGAGTTTCCCCGACAGCCCGGTTACTCTCTAGAATGAATGTATTAGTGGTCAGGAGCGAGGAGATGGCAATTGAGATGTCACCGCACACTGATTAACTTGAACCCGATAAGTGGTAATTAATATGGAATTTTTAGCACCCTTGCTATTGATAGCGGGCATTCTGGGATTAAATGGCTTTAAAATCGATCGAGAATACCAGCGTGGTGTTATCTTTCGCCTAGGGCGTTATCAAGACACCAAAGGCCCCGGACTGTACTGGATCATTCCCCTAGTTGACCAAAAAATGCAGCTGGATATTCGCACCAAAACCGTCGATATCGCCCCGCAAGAAACTGTCACCGCCGATAATGTCACAATTAAGGTTAATGCGGTTCTCTACTATCGCATTATCGACCCTAGCAAAGCGATTAATAAAGTCGAATCCTATCCCGCGGCCGTTTATCAAGCGGCCATGACCACTTTAAGAAATGTCGTCGGTCAAAATCATCTCGATGATGTCTTGCAAAAACGAGACAAAATTAATCATGCAGTCCAACAAATTGTCGATGAAATTAGCGAACCCTGGGGTATCGATATCGAACGGGTGGAGATGAAAGATGTGGAAATTCCCACTGGTATGCAGCGGGCCATGGCCAAGGAAGCGGAAGCATTGCGAGAAAAACGGGCCCGTTTGATTAAAGCTGCCGCAGAACAGGAAGCCTCCTTAAAATTAGCGGAAGCTTCCCGATTAATCATGGAAAATCCCGCCGCTTTGGAATTACGCCGCCTACAAATGTTAACGGAAATTGGAGCGGAAAATAACACCAGTACCGTGATTATGCTTCCCTCCGATATCTTAAATCTCGCTCAAAAATTAACCGAAAAACTATCACAAAATGGCTCAATTGTCAATAGCCAAAAAGGTTGATTTTTAATCATAAAGATTGGGTGTGTTAGGTTGGTTTAAGTAAGTGGTTATAATTAAATTGAAGATAGATTTTGTCTTTGATCCCCCCTGCCCCCCTTAATAAGGGGGGTAGCTGACAATTTTTAACACCTATCTAACACACCTAAAATTGTTAATTAACGCATGGTGACGAATTCCTCGGCAGCACTGGGATGAATGCCGACAGTGGCATCAAAATCGGCTTTTGTCGCCCCCATTTTTACGGCAATGGCTACTCCTTGAATAATTTCGGCGGCGTGATCTCCCACCATGTGCGCGCCAAGGATTTTACCACTTTCCTGATGGACAACTAATTTCATCAAAGTTTTGTCCTCTCGGCCTGGTAAAACATTGTAACCGGGGCGGAATTTAGACCGATAAACTTTAATTACCGTGTCACCATATTGTTTTTTTGCTTGCAATTCTGTTAATCCCACCGTCGCCGCTTCAGGAGTAGAAAATACTGCCGAAGGAACGTTTTCATAACTCATTAACCGGGGTTTATTACCAAAGACTGTATCGGCAAAAGCTCGCCCCTGATTAATGGCCACGGGAGTTAAATTAATTTTATCAGTACAATCGCCCACGGCATAGATATTATCTTCGCTGGTTTGGCTATACTCGTTGACGACAATTGCCCCGTTTTTGACCTCAACATTGACATTCTCTAAGCCCAATTTTTCCAGCTTAGGAATTCTTCCCGTAGCGGCTAATCCTAGGGCATCAACAAAGAGCATTTCTGAGGTTTCTTTCCCCTGAATATGTACTTTTAAACCCTCATCAGTTTTCTCGATCGAAGTGGGGAAAGTTTCGGGCATAATTTTAATTCCCTGACGGATCATTTCCGCTTGAATCTCATCGCGGATATCCTCATCAAACCCTCTTAAAATCTTGTCTTTACGGATTAACTGCACCACTTCCGTCCCTAATCCGTGCATAATACCGGCAAATTCTACCCCAATATATCCCGCTCCTAAAACTATAATTCTTTTTGGTTGTTCTGGCAGTTGAAACATGGCATCAGAAACTACTGTATGTTCGATCCCTGGAATATCAGGTTTAACCGGATGTCCCCCCACGGCAATTAAAATTTTATCAGCAGTAATTTTCTCCTCTCCTACCTCTAGGGTATGGGTATCAATAAACTTGGCATAATTAGGAAAAAGCGTCACTTGAGAATTATCGAGCATCTTTTGATAAATGCCATTTAAACGGATAGTTTCCTGATTAACGGCGCTGATTAATTTTTGCCAATTTAACTGACTCTCTACTGGACTCCAACCGTAACCTTCCGCATCCTTAAATAGTTGCGGAAAACGACTAGAATAAACCATTAATTTTTTGGGAATACAACCACGATTAACACAGGTTCCTCCCAAGCGATCATATTCTGCTAATCCCACTTTTGCCCCGTATTCGGCTGCCCGTCTAGCGGTGGCAATACCCCCAGAACCACCACCAATCACGAATAAATCAAAATCATAACTCATAAAAATATCCTCGCGAATGTATAGAAATTTGACGGAATCAAGAAACTTTCTGGGCAAAAAAGGATAGAGAATATCTCGGATCAATCCCTAACTGAATCTATTCAGTAACTAGGACAATATGGTCACTAATGCTGCTAAATTAGAGTCAATTTATTTACTGCCAAGATTTAATTCTATGCTAACACGCCGATCGAAATTATCTTTTCTCTTGGGGACTTGTTCCCTATTTCTCTGGGTAAACCATCCCGTCACCCTCGCAACCCCCATCAGTCAAGACAATTCCCCCCCTTCCCAGTTTATCTGTCCGGCAGACTTAGCCACCAGGATCGATCGCATTTTGGCCCGACCCGATTATCAAGGCGCTTATTGGGGAATTTTAGTAAAATACCTCAATTCTCAGGAAAATCTCTATAGTATCCACGAAAATAACTTTTTTACTCCCGCTTCTACCGCGAAACTATTAACCACTGCCGCCGCTTTTAGCAAATTTAACCGCGATTATCGTCTGAAAACCCCCATTTTAGCCCAAGGCAACCCCCCCGATTTAGAGACTTTAACCTTAGTCGGGACGGGAGATGCAACCATAACCACAGAAAAGTTAGAAAAATTAGCAGAAAAGTTAAAAGCAGGGGGAATTAACTCAATTTCTCGCTTAATTGTCGTTGCTAGTCCTTTTGTCGTCTCCGATAGTCAAAAAACCTGGGAATGGGAAGATGTCTTTTTTGACTATGCTGTACCCGCTTCTAGCTTGGTTTTAAACGAAAATTCCGTCAATTTAAGGCTTTTACCGCGACAATTGGGGCAAAGCTTAGATTTACAATGGTCTGATCCCATTGCCGCTAAACAATGGCTAATTGAGAATCAAACCAGCACCGCAGCGCAAGGAAGTCCGAATACTCTAGCAATTAGGGGCAATTTAGCCAATAATCGCCTAATTATCACCGGTTCTCTGGCGATTGATAGTCAAGATGATTTTAATTTAGCTATTCCCCAACCCTCGGAATATTTCCTCGATCGCTGGCGTAATATTCTTGAAAAAGCGGGAATTAACGTTAAAAACGCCGAAATTAGCTCAGAAATTCGCGGCGATGAGATCACCAATTTAGAATCAGAACCCTTGGCATATTTGGTGGAAAAAGTCAATAAAAATAGCGATAATTTACTAGCCGAAACCCTACTACAAATGCTCGGCGGTGTGTCGGGATTGCAAGAAACTTTAACAAAACTGGGAATTAACAGCGATAGTTATAAAATCGGCGATGGTTCGGGGCTATCACGACAAAACCTAATTAAACCCAAGACTTTAGGTCAAATTTTACAACTAATGGCAGAAAACCCTGATTATCGGCGTTCTTTAGCCATTGGCGGCATTGATGGCACTTTAACCAATAGATTCCGCCAGACTCCCCTAGAAGGACGATTACAGGCAAAAACTGGGACATTAACCGGAGTTGTCGCCCTCGCTGGTTATCTAGAAACCGCCGACAATCAACCCCTAATCTTTAGCATAACCGTAAATAACAGCGATCAACCCGCCACCACCCTCAGAAACGGCATCGATGAGGTGATTTTGCTCCTAGGACAGTTAAAACGCTGTTAATCTTTAGGAGGCAAAAGGCAAAAGGCAAAAGGCAAAAGGCAAAAGGCAAAAGGCAAAAGGCAAAAGGCAAAAGGCAAAAGGCAAAAGGCAGCTTTGTTCTCCCCAACACCCCACTTCCCCAACACCCCAACCCCCAACCCCCAACTAATTCGATCGAGTCATTTAATCACAGAAGCTTGTATACTTCTGTAAAAATTGCTTCTAGCTGACCTGTAGATTAATCGACGGAGTATTGATATATGTATATAGTTCAGGTTGCCTCTGAGTGCGCCCCGGTGATTAAAGCCGGGGGATTGGGGGATGTGGTATATGGATTGAGTCGAGAATTGGAAATTCGGGGTCATTGCGTGGAGCTAATCCTACCCATGTATGATTGTATGCGCTACGACCAAATTTGGGGCTTACACGAGGCTTATCGGGACCTGTGGGTGCCTTGGTACGGTGGGGCAATTCACTGTAACGTTTTTTGTGGTTGGGTACACGGGCGCTTGTGTTTCTTTATTCAACCCAATTCGGGGGATAATTTCTTTAATCGCGGTACTTACTACGGTTGTAAGGACGATAATATGCGTTTTGCCTTCTTCTCTAAAGCCGCTTTAGAATTTTTGCTCAGAAGTAATAAACGTCCCGATATAATTCATTGTCACGACTGGCAAACCGGTTTAATTCCGCCCTTACTTTTTGAAATTTATAAATATCATGGTATGGGCAATCAGCGCGTTCTCTATACCATCCATAACTTTAAACATCAAGGATTTGGCGGTGCGGAAATTCTCCGGGCAACAGGATTAAATAACGATACTTACTACTTTAGCTATGCCCGAATGCGCGATAACTTCAATCCTTTTGTGATTAATTTTATGAAAGGTGGCATCGTCTTTTCCAACTATTTCAACACCGTCTCACCTCACCATGCTTGGGAAGCACACCACACCGATGTTAGTTACGGTTTAGGTCATACAATTCACCTGCATCAACACAAATTTACCGGCATTCTCAACGGTTTAGATTACAATATCTGGAACCCGGAAGTGGATAAATTTATTGCTGCACCCTACGGTATTGATAGCTTCTCCGAGAAGGCAGGCAATAAAAAGGCACTGCGAGAAAGACTCTGGTTAAGAGATGAGGCAGAAAAGCCCTTAATTTGTTATGTTGGTCGTTTAGATGACCAAAAAGGCGTACATTTAGTTCACCATGCCATGTATTATGCCTTAGCTCGCGGGGCGCAATTTGTCCTCTTAGGTTCCGCCACCGAATCGTTAATTAATAACTGGTTCTGGCACGAGAAAAATCACCTAAATAATAACCCTGATGTCCATATTGAATTGGGCTTTAATGAGGAATTATCTCACCTCATTTATGCCGGGGCCGATATGATTGTGGTTCCCAGTAATTTTGAACCTTGCGGACTGACACAAGTAATCAGCTTAAAATACGGAACTGTTCCCATCGTCCGGGGAGTTGGTGGTTTAGTTAATACGGTTTTTGATCGCGATTATGATACCTATCACCAACCGGAAGAACGCAATGGTTTTGTCTTTTTTGATCCCGATAATAATGCCCTCGAATCAGCCATGTCCCGGGCATTAGAATTGTGGTACACTCAACCGGAAGAATTCCAAAAATTAGCGATTCAAGGTATGGAATGCGATTACTCTTGGAATGGTCCCGGGGAAGAATACGTTGCCCTCTATGAAATGATTCGCCACAAATAAACTGCATCTTGTCCCTAGCAATTCCCTGGCATTTGTCAACAGAAATTCAAGGAATAGATTTGTTGAAATTACCCGGGGAATTGCTAGACTTTTGACCGATTCCTGACTCCTGATGACCGACTCCGTTCGGCTGAGCTCACGGCCGAAGCCTAACACCACCAACAAACTTTTTGCCGCAAACCCTACCTAGTAGAGCAGAAATGTTAACTTTGCTTGGTATTCTTGGGTGAGGGGATGACTAACTCCTAAAATCTGAAATATGGCTAACATGGCTTTTCTTGCCCCATCCTGACGATATTTTCTACTTTCTCCCACCACGCTGATCAGTTGATCTAAAGCGGCGGCATAATCTTCTTTTAAGGCGAAATTAATCCCAGTAAAAAATATCGGATCGAGGGGATTATTTTCTGGTTTTAACTGTTGAAATTCTAGGAGAGTTTTCCAACCTTTTATAATAGGATTTTTCTCTTTAATAGCACTAATTAATCGATAGGCATCTGACCATTTTTCCAGACGCATGAGAAATTTTACCGCCATAATAACTAATTGCGGTTCGTCGGGATATTTGGGAAAAAGACGATCGAATAATTGTTTAGCTGCGGGCAAATCATCGAGGGCGATCGCTTCTTGGATTTCTGCCAATCCTGTTTCTAATTCCGATTGTAAATCGAGACGGGAAAATAAGTCTCTAATTTGTTCTTCTGGCAAAGCACCGACAAAACAGGGTAACACTTCTCCCTTGCTGACAATTCGCACATCGGGAACTCCTTCTACATCGAATTGTTCGGCTAATTGGGGATTTTTATCTATATCTATTTTTGCTAGGATAAAATTATATTCACTTGCCAGTTTTTCCAGCATCGGTTTTACCAATTTACAGGGTCCACACCACAGGGCATAAAAGTCTAAAATCACTGTATTTAGATAGGACTTCTCGATCACTTCACTGTCAAAATTTGTCCCATCTACATCGATAGAATATCCCATCTATTTCTCCTCTAATAACTTATTTTTCAGATAGTTTTGTCTCACTTACCTCTTTTACCCAAAGGGCTAATCCTCCCCCTCGTCCCCGGGCTGCCATCATTGTTTCTGTGATCAGGAAATAGGCAAAAAATGCCTGTTTTTTGATACTTTCCTGATAAAAATTAGCTTCACTTACCTGCCCATTTCTAATAAAACCTGAATAGAGAGAGCGATTAAATAGGGTTAGGTTGAGCCGGGTAAAATCAAAGGCGAGAAGACGGGTTTTAGGAAAAAACTTAACTGGACCGCTTACGGATAGTTTTACCGCCCCTAAAACTATCTGATTGCTGACGCTTCCAGAGATAAATTCTCCCGGTTCTAAGCTCTCATTTCTTTGGTAAGAGATGGTAATTTTTAACCAGGACGGTAGATAGCGACCCTTACCCAAAACAATTCCCGCTCTCTTTTTCGCTTTTTGAGTTCCTGTGATAAAGTATAATCGCCAAGTACCGACTAAAGCCTCAAAAGTAAGATTTTCTTTAGTTTTTTTAGTGTTTTTTTCTTTGGTTAAGAGAAATTCCAGCAATTGAGAGACGGGGGGGCGATGATTGTCCTCAAGTATTAGGGGTGAGTCGAGATTTCTAACCATGATTTCAGACAGTGCCAAGATATTTTAGCTGAAGCTACCGAACTCGAAAAAGCGAGCGATAAACCGGTTGACCCTTATTATAAGTGGACTTTTCCCTCTCCGTCGGTACGGGGAAAATATTTTCCTCTAACCAGGGGGTTTGATGTTGCCGAACAAAATTGGGATGTGCTTGAAATCTCTCGGTCATTTCCAGGGCGATCGATTCCACATCCGACTGTAAAAAAACCCAGCCCCCAGCTACCATATACTTAGCCAAAGCTATTACTAATTCTGGCTGCACAACTCGACGCTTACTGTGACGCTGTTTAAACCAAGGATCGGGAAATTGAATCGACACCCAAAATAACTTATCTGCGGGCAAAGATTGCAGTAAAATTTCTGGGGCAACATTCATATTGCCAAAAACAAAAGCGAGATTACTTAATCCTAACCTTTCCCGTTCCTGATTCGCTTCAATTACCAAAGGTTGACGAATTTCAATCCCCAAAAAATTAATTTCTGGATATACTTGGGCCATTTGTAACAAAAATTTACCCCGCGCACAACCAATGTCAAGATGGAGAGGTTGCGTCATATCCTGATAAACTTGATTCCAATCGGGGGGAGCGATCGGATGGCGATATTTATGACTTAAGGGATTGACGTGCTGACGAACGCGAACTTTAGCCAAAGATATTTTCTCCTCATTTCTCCTCGATCGATCTAGTTTACCGATATTTAGCCCAATTCAATGCGATGAATTTCCGTTTCGCCATTCTCAGCGATCCTCATATCGCTTTACCCACAACCATTTTAAACCATTCTAATCGCTTTCATCTGGTGGAAGTGAGTATTCCCGCTTTAAAAATTGTTTTAGACCATCTCATCACCCTTAACCTCGATTTTCTGCTGATTGCTGGCGATTTAACCCAAGATGGTGAACCAGAAAATCATCGTTGGTTAGCCGATTGTTTAGCCACTTTACCCTTTCCCGTCTATGTTGTGCCGGGTAATCATGATGTTTTGAGTTTAACCGCAACAGAAAACCAGATCGGTTTAGCAGATTTTCCCTTTTATTATCAACAATTTGGTTACAGCGACCCCGAACAAATATACTACCAAAAAGAAATTTTACCCGGAGTGCAATTAATCGGTCTTAATTCTAATCAATTCGATGACCAAGGTAAACAAATTGGCAGTTTAGATGCAGAACAATTGCATTGGTTAAAACAGATTTTACCAGCGCTAAAAAACGATCTAGTGATGGTGATGATCCATCATAACGTTATCGAGCATTTACCCGGACAAAGCAATCATGAATTAGGTAAACGCTATATGTTGGCTAATGCGGTAGAACTACTCGATATACTACAGGAAAACGGCGTAAAATTGTTGATTACTGGCCATCTCCACGTGCAGGATCTGGCTTTTGCTAGAGGTATCTATGAAATTACCACCGGTTCCCTCGTCAGTTATCCCCATCCCTACCGGGTGCTAGAATATTGCGAAAACACGGTTGAATTAGCCATAGAATCCTTTCATCTGCAAAATATACCCGGATGGGAGAATTTACCCGCTATTTCTCGGCAATGGTTAGGCGATCGCTCTTATCCTTTTATGATGCGTTTGTTAACCTGCCATCCCCTCAATCTTCCCGTGAGTCTAGCGGAGGAATTAGCCCCGAAATTACGAAATTTTTGGGCAGATGTGGCCCAAGGTGACACAATCTTCGATTTTAGCGATTTTCCGCCCCTAGTACGCCGTTATTTCTACGCTTTCAGTGCCATCGATCCCCTCGGCAATCCTCATTTTATCGACAATCAAGCTGTAATTAGGGTTTGCTGAAAAAGCTTTTCCTAGGGGCAGGGTGTGGGGTGTGGGGTGTGGGGTGTGGGGTTTTACCGATTTTCAGGTGGTCAATTACCTAATTTTCAGGGAAAAAGTCCAGGAATTTTCCCCCTAATCACTCCAAAGGTCGGCACTTTTTGAGGGAAAACAAGTCTAAAAGTCTTATACAACAAGGTTTTTAGATTTATTCATCAAGCCGTAATTAGTTTCAAGCATCAGTTCAGTTATCAGCGATCAAACTTGCTGGTGGAGATGAGAGAATAGCTGCAACAAATAATTAACTATAGCTTATAGTTATAGGACTATCCGGCAGCGCAGCCGCTATATTGGCAGAAAATGTCAAAAAAAATCAATGGAAGCAATTAAAAAGGAATTGAAAAAAATCGGTTCTCTTACCCTCTTTTTTTTCTTGGCTTTCGGTTATATTCTTCTGATCATGAAATTATTTCTGGAAGAGTATTCGATTACCACCTACGTTTTGGGTAAAGCGATCTTAGGGGCGATCATTGCCGCAAAAACCGTGGCCATTCTCGACGTGGCCCTGAAGCTAGAATGGTTAGAAAATCGACCCCGTTACCTTAGCGTTCTGTATCGAACCTTTGTTTATACCCTAGCAGCACTGATTCTCGGCTCGATCGAGGGTTTTCTGGAAGCTTATCGGGGAACGCGGGTAATTTCGGAGGCAATGGCCAAATTTTGGCAAAGGGAAAGTTTCTCTCAAATCCTTGCGGTTACTCTCTGTCTCGCAGTGGTTTTTTGTCTCCACAATCTCTGGCACGAAATCGATCGCTCTTGGGGTAAAGGCAAATTGAGAAAATTTTTTCTCGGTCGCCCCTAGAGTACAGCAGTTATCCTAATGGTGAAGTTTTTGGGGAGTTGGTCGTCAGGAGACAGGGATTTAGGGAGATAGGGAGATAGGGATTTAGGGAAATTTCAGCTAAATTCCCCACTACCCCCCGCAACGCGCACGCAGTGACCACCCCACTACCCCAACACCCCACACCCTGCCCCCACGAAAAACTTTTTGCCGCAAACCCTACTTATGATACTTGACCAATTTTTGAACTTAGAAGGAATCTCTATTCAAGGCTATCGACACCAACATTCCCTACATTTGCGAGAATAGCCAAGGGTTGCTGATTTTTTTCTTAACCACAAAGACACAAAGGACACAAAGAGAGGGAGTGAGGGATTTTCACTACTCTAAGAGCGCCCAGATAGCCGAATAATCTAAGCGTGAATATGAATTTGACTAAGAATATAACGCAAGCGATCGTAATCATCTTTGAGTAAAACACTTAACTGTCTGCCCACATTTACTAACCACTGTCGATCGGCTTGACGTAATTGATACATCTGACGGATAGAAGCGGCTGCCAAAGCTTCCACGGGAGTATTCTTGACCTGTAATAAAATTCTTAAAAAGTCTAATTGTTCGCTAAAATAAACCACTTCTAACGACTCACATTGATAAACTGCCTGATGAATTTGTGGAGGCCGGGGAGGAATATATTGATAGATATAACCTCGCCCGGCACCATTGCCATTAACTTGTCCAGGCAGGGTTTCAAAACCGACAATAGTTGCCCGAAATTCCGTTTTTAACATAGCAAAAATCTGCGGCTGTTGTTCCCGCAATTCAGCCAAAGACAACCCCAAAGCTCTAGCGCGATGTACCGAATCGATGGGGGCAGTGGTGGCAAAGGTGACAATCCCAAAAATCTTATTACCCGTTTCTTCATCGTAGGCTTTCACCCAACTACCAAAAGCGGGCATAAAAGGAAAGTTTAACTCCTCTGGTTCCAAACATTGCGCTAAAAACTCGGTCGTCGTCGTCTCGATAACTTCGGCGATATGATCGGGATGGCGGTTATCCGTAGCCAATTGCGGTAAGGGTGGACGCATGGTTATTTTTTGCCTTTAGCCGGGGCAATAATTACTTCTTCTAATTCCGAGAGATTAAAGGTAACTAACTTATCCCAGTTGCCCCCCTCAAAAAGAACGGCCACTTTCCCATCGCTTAAACGCTGGGCTAAACCTTCAAATTTATAGTAGGTATCATCGGGATTGGTGACTCGAACGGTACTACCTGGCAAAATCATAGGATTGACGACGAAATTATAATTAACTGTCTCTTAGCTTATCAAAAATTAGTTATCAGGGAGTCGTGACTTACCCCTACCTTCTGTTATCCGTCTTAGGCAATACGTTCGTGTTCCCTACCCGATCAGGCGATCGCAATTCGTTGATCAGGCGACAATTGTTGTACTGCTTAAATAAGCTGTTCTAAAGTTAAGGGAATGGTTCTCATCGATTTTGCTTTAATAATTTATAATTTGCTCTATTCAACCCTCAACCCCAGCCACAGGCGAGCGCACTAACTCGTAGGGTGCGCCATTCCTAAGCGTAACGCACCAATTTGATGATAAAGTTGGTGCGCGGGGCGCGGATTGTTAATTTAGGTTTTTTGTCAGAGATTAAGTACCTAAGCAAAATTAATTACACATATCTACCCCCCCTTGCCTCTTGCCTCCTGCCTTTTGCCTTTCTTCACTAGGAAATTTATTTTGCACGACTACTTATCACCGCAAACACGCACCCTACAAGATCGGCGTACTGCTAGGCAGTGCCTTCGGCATCGCACTATTGGGCATTCAGGTTTCTGAGAATTTTTTGTGCTAAAAATTCTTTGATTTCTGTATGTCGTGGTACAGCTTCAATGACCCCAGTTTGAGGGTTAATCCAAAGAGAATGAGAAGCACCCTCTCGCTTAAGATAACAACCAGCTTTCCGCAACTTTTTTTCTAATTCTTGACGTTTCATGGAATGGAAATTGTCTCCTCGATCGCCTCTTTCGGTAGTCCTCGACGAATATCAGCCAAACGATCTTCAAAAATTAGTTGAATAGCACTTTTTAGGCTTTCTTTGGCTTCTTCAATGGTTTCTCCTTGACCATTTGCACCTAGGACTTCAGGACAAATCGCCCAGTATCCCCCTTCTGTTGCTGCTTCAATGATGGCGGTGAATTCTCCTTTCATGACAATCTCCTTTGATAATTTATGAATTATTCGATAATTTATGAATTAGCGTGCTGCTACGCAGTGCCTTCAACATCGCACTCTCAATCAAAATATCACAAGATCACGACACAAGATTAGAGCATCATGGGGATGATGTTGGGTTGAGTACCCATCACCCAACCTACAAGATCAGGCGATCGCACTACAAGATCGGGTGATCGCACTTTAAGTAAATTAATGATCGCCTTTCGGAATTTAGAATTAAGAATGAAATATACAGCGAGCGCACTACAGTGTTTAAGATTAATTGAATATCAATTTTTCTGCTTCATCTTCTGATATTGATTGAGAAGAAATAACAATAAATTGTTCAGGAGATAAAATTACATTTTCATAAGTAAAACCACCAATGACTTTAGGATTAGAAATCATTAAATCAATAGCGTATGCTTCAGGATTAGGATAGCATTCAACTATGGCACCAATTGTTCCTTTAGGAATGATTAAATCTGAAAAATCGGCGGTTATATCTATTAAAGTTTGAATCAAATCATTAATTTTTGCTTTCATTATGTTTTGCTCCTTTAGCTGTAAACTTCTAACCAGTTTGTAATTAATCTAGGAATAATTTTGCCTTGATCTATTTGCCAGATTGTGATTAAATTTCCTTGCCCTCCATTAAAACCTTTGATCCTAATTGTAACTTTTAATCTCATACCATAGGGATTATTTTTGCTTTTATAGGCTGGTGCATAAGGTAAAATTTGACGAATTTGTTGAATTATATCTTGAGTTGCAATTTGACGGCCTTCTTGAGTTTCAACAGAATAACCTATCATGGCAAATCCCATCCATTTTCCTTGATTTTAAGGGTTGTTAGGTTGCAATGAGTAATCGGTAAACTTTCGCAAGTCTATTTCGGCTTGATCTGCATTTGGTAAGGGATCTCCTTCTTTCCAGCTAATACTCATATTACAATCTTACAAATGCTCTGAATCAAGCTCTGGGATTAGAGTATCATAATTTCAGAGCATAGGGTTAAGATTCCTGATTATATGAGCAAAGATAATAAAAATCATTCGCAGTTTGAGCTAAACGAAGTGCCACCCAACCCATAACATGAAGAATAATCGGGGGATGATGTTGGGTTTCCGTTGTCAACCCAACCTACAAGATCAGGCTTATTTTTCAGGGATAGCGGATAAGATAGCTCGCAGTGCTTTGTTTACATCTTCAGAATTTTTGAAAACTTTAGCGACATCTGGTTCTAAGGTGACAGTTATTTTTATTTCATTTACCTGAGAAGCAAAACGATTAGGATGAGCCTTAGTATAATCAAAGTTATATTCAGGAAGTAGGTCATCTTGTAAATTTTGTTTGGTTTCAGAATCCTGTGTATTTTTCATAGTCTTGTCGTTCTTTTTTGGTTGTTAAACGTGCGCTGATAATACGAATCATTTGATTTATTTCAGTAAAACAAACTACTAAAAGACGATTCTTGTCATCGTGTCCGATAATAATTTCTCGTTTTTCACCGACCGAATGCCACTCATCATCAAAAATGTAGGCTAAAGGATCTCGAAAAAAAGCCTTGGCTTCTTCAAAATTGATGCCATGCTTTTTGAGATTAAGTTTTGCCTTGGGGTTATCCCACTCAAATTGTAAGTTCATAAACTCAATTCTAGTTCAATCTCCCCCTAAACAGCGCACTCTCAAATTTTGTCGTTGTCATACTCCCAAGGTATCATAGCTAGTGGACTGTTTCAGCTAATTTGGTGTATTAGAAAAATGCTATAAATTTTATAATCTAAGACTTTAAGCCGAAATCTATTGCCTTATTTTAGTTGAAACAGTCCAGTAGGGTGCGCCCTTCGTAAGCGTAACGCACCAATTTAATAATTACGAGACAATGCCATTAATAAACTTCATCATGAGTTCCAATATCGATTAAATTGATTTCTTCTTCTAATGTTTCTTGATTTTGCTCAAAACAGAAGACAATACGACAATCATATTCAACCGAACAAGCCCAAGCTCCTGATAATTTTCCTTTAAGTTTATGAGTGCGTAATATAGGATTATAGGGATCTTCAGCAAGTAATCTTAATTTAGCCTCAATTTTGGTTTTTAAATCGGGTCGGCGTTTAATGATTAGCTTAAAAGCTCGTTTAAAGGATGAGTTTAGAATTAATTTAGTCATTGTTTAATTCTGCGATAATATCATCAATGTTTCCCCGAAATAATTTTCCTTGTTGATAGTCTTGACGAGCTTGATAGATATTTTTGGCAATTTCTTCTCTTCTTTTTTCAATTTGTCTATGTCGAATGATATTGATTAAATCATCTTGTTCATCCAGAGAAAGATCGTCAATCATTTCTAAAATTTGATGAAATTGTATAGTTTGTGACATTACGGATTTTCCTTTTTCAAATTGAAGAATAAGTTTATTTTAGCTCTAAGCAACAGAGGAACGATCACCATCAACCCCACCGACAAGAACGATCGCACTCAACCCCACCGACAGAGGCTCGCCATCAAACATCATCATAACCCGTAGGTTGGGTTAAACGAAGTGCAACCCAACACACACCAATAGGAGACAATGAGGGATGATGTTGGGTTTCGTTCCTCAACCCAACCTACAGGATCGGGCGATCGCACTACAAGAGCGGCGATCGCAATACAAGATCAAGCGATCACACTACCGGAGCTACTTTAAAAATGCTTCTAGAATTTCGTCTATATCTTCTAATACTTCTTTAGCAGCTTCAGAACGAACCTTATCTATTAAATCTTCTATTACTTTGGGAAGTTTCGGATCTTCATCATCACCATTATTTCCACCACCATCATTCCCACTCGTACCGGTAGATGGACCAGGACTACCTTTTTTATCTTTTTCTTTTGATGTTATGATGCTACTCATGTAAAGACCAACTGCTACGGCAACTCCAGTAACTAAGATAAACTCTCCTAACACTATTAATGATGGCAGCGATACTTGAGGGATAAAATTAAGTGCAGAATACATCACCAGAGAAGTATATCCACTCGGATCTATAAAAATAACTGGATTAGCATTCCCATACAAATAATCATTTAACGTCACAGGCTGCCTTTTATACCCCTCAAACGGATCGCCCGAAACAAACCGCCCCGTCGCTGGATTGTAATACCTTGCTCGTAAATAATAGCCATCTACCGCATCATCAAACTGCTCACCCGCAAACAGATAATTATTCTCCGCATCCCCGACTTTACGGGTTAAATTACCATAGGCATCATAATCATATTCTACGACGACAGAACCATTATTACCCGTCATCAAACGAGTGCTACCTAAACCATCCACTTGATAGTAAATCCGATTTGCACCGTCATCTTGGGAGATTAAATCCCAACCGTGAGTATAGGTAGTATTAACTGTACCATTAGTTTGATATTCCTCAATCACTTGGGCGTATTGCTGTTGATTGTTGTCGATTAAGAAGCGAGTCACCTCACCATCCACATCAATCGCCACTCGGATACCATTGTGATCATATTCAAACTCAATGCGTCCCGTTTCGCCGTTTTCCGTGACTTCTACCGCGGTTAATTCACCCTTAGCATTCCACTCATAATTAGTGGTAGTTGCGCCATTTTCTACCTTAGCAAGGAGATTACCTTTCTCATCGTATTGATATTGGGTAACATTTCCGCCAAGGATTTCTTTTAACAATCTGTCGTTTTTATCATAGTTATATGTAGTTTTACCTTCCACTAAATCGACTTTTTCTAAACGATTTCCTACTGCATCAAAACTATAAGTAATCGTTTTGTTACCTGCTACAGTGTCAGTAATTTTCTCTTGGGTTAAGCGATAGAGATTGTCATAGGTGTACTCCACAGTGCGACCATCATTTTCTACCACTTTTACCCGATTACCCATTGCATCTAGGGTATAGGTATAACTAGAAATAATGCCCGTATCATTGGGATTTTCGAGGTAGGTTAAGCGATTTAATAAGTCATATTGTTGATTTTCAATCACCCCATTGGGGAAGACTGTTTTAATCAAATTACCCACCGCATCATAATTATAGTCTGTTACTCCATTATCGGCATCTTTAACAGTATCAAGGCGATTCAACGCATCATAACTATAAGTAGTTGTGCCTGAAGGTACGGTTAAGGTAAGAATATTACTAGCCTTGTCGTAAGTATAGCTAATAGTGCGTTTATCGGGTTCGGTACGACTAATTAACCTGTCTCGCTCATCATAAACATAATTTGTCATCCCTCGGTTATCGATAACGGTAGCTAATTCACCTGTCAAGGTATAGGTAAAGGTTTCCGTAGCTGTACCATCAGAGAAGGATTTTTCCGTTAACCAATTACGCTCATTATATTTATAGGTGGTGACTGCTCCGTTAAAGTCGGTTACTTTAATTAAATTACCGATTTTATCGTGAATTGTCTCGTTACGTTGTCCACCAGGTAAGATGGTAGCTTTTAGACGGCGTAAACTGTCATATTCAAACTTAGTGATGTTACCATTTGCGTCTTTTTGCTCGATTAAATTACCCACTAAGTCATATTTATACTCAGTACGTTGATTTAAAGCATCAATTACCGCCGTTAGTCTTCCTAAAGCGTCATATTCATAATTAGTGGTATTTCCTGCTAAATCGGTTTCTGCTATCACTCGTCCTAAAGGATCATAAGTGGTAGTCATTACTGTATTATTAGCATAAGTTGTGGTAAGAAGGCGATCAAGCTCGTCATAATCATACTCAGTGATGCGCCCTAACGCATCTGTCATGGCAATTTGTCGCCCGTCTGCATCATAATTATAGCTAGTAATTTGATTCAGGGCATTAGTAACAGTTAAAAGGCGATCAGCTTGATCATAATTAAATTCGGTACGATTACCCAATTCGTCAATTTCGGCAATTTTTCGCCCAGCTTTATCGTATTCTTTCTTAGTGCGGGGATTATCGGTTAAATTGTCAGGGGTACTATCAGGATAAATTACTTCAATTTCTCGCCCTAAAGCATCATAAATATAGATAGTTTTACGTCCTAATTCATCAATAAAACCCGTTAAACGATCTAAAGCGTCGTATTGATTTTGGGTGCGAGGGTTATCGCTTAAATTATCAGGAGTGCTATCAGGTAAGATGGTTTCAATCAATAAACCACGATCATTATAACGGTATTCTGTACGTCTTCCTAATGCGTCAATTTCGGCGATTTTCTCCCCAGCGGCGTTATATTCGGTTTTAGTAATACCCCTTGCACAGCCACAGCTACTACCTTCGGGGTCTGCTTTTTGAATTAAGCGTCCTTGAGCATCATAGATATAATTAGTAATAGCACCCAAAGCATCAGTAACACTCGCTACTCGTCCATTACTATCATAGGTAAAGGTGGTTTTTGCTCCCGTAGGATCGGTTAATTCAGTTAAGTTACCACGATTATCATACTTAAAGGTACTCTTTTTACCATTAGCATCGGTGACGGTGGTTAATAAACCATTGAGACTGTAGTTATAAGTGGTAATATTGTCCTCAGCGTCTTCTCGTTTTGTCAGATTTCCCTTCCCATCGTAGGTATAAACGGTTTGATTCCCTAAAGCGTCGGTTTCCAGCAAAATATCATTATTCGCATTGTAAGTAAAAGTTTTTGTGTTACCTTCGCCATCAGTTTCACTGAGTTTATTACCTCGATTATCGTAGGTATAACTGGTAATATTGCCTTCGGGATCGGTTTCACTCAATAGGTTATTGTTCGCGTCGTAAGTTCTTGCCGTCACCCCTGCAAGGGCATCGATTTGGCTGACCACATTGCCGCGAGGATCAAAGATGTAGGTAGTGGTATTGCCAAAGGGATCTTTAACCGTTTGGCGAGACGTAGCCGAATCGTAGTTAATATCGAGGGCATTGCCATCCGCATCAAATATCTTGCTAATCTGTCCGTTATCATCGTATTCCGTGCGAACACTGGTTCTGTTTAACGGGTCGATGACTTTAGTGAGGTAGTGGTCGCGTTCAGCCTCATATTTAAAGGTAGTTTCGTTATTGGTGCGATCGCCAAACTCGATGAGATTGCCTTTTGCATCATAGCTGTATTTCAACGATTTCCCATCGGGATCGATGATTTCCGTAATGCGTCCCTGAGCATCGCGGATGAAGTCAATCTTTGCCCCGGTAGAACTGGTAATGCCGTTATCAGTAAAGGTTAGGGTATTACTGTTGCGGTCTTCTACCTTTTGTAAGCCGTTGACTTGACTGTAGCTGTACTTCGTGCCGTCTTTCGTCGTCAGGATGTAATCGCGGGGATTGTAGGTCGTGCCGAACAAGTAGATCCCAAAAGAGCCATCCTTCAGGCGCATTATTGGTACATAAGGCACTTCTAGAGTTTCATAAACACCCGGATCTGGGGTAAATTTCGGTCGCCAAGCATAATAGTCTGGTCCTAAGAAAATGCCAGCACTGGGACTAAACACTTCAGGGGTAAAAGTAAAGCCGACTCGCCGTCCATCAGGTGTCGTCAGTGTTACCCGCGTTCCTTCCGTAAAGGAATTACCAAAAAGGCCATTATCCTCACTGAGATCAACCCCTGTAGGTGCTGATTCTACAATTTGGGCATCTTGTAAGCCGAGTTCCCAACCATAACCAAAGTCACCTTGGAAATTAGCACCAAGACTGCTGTAACGACGAGTCACTTCAATGGGAATTCCGGTTAAGGGAATGGATAAATCAGTAAAGTCGAGGCTGAACTCTCCGGGTTTCGTTTGAGAGTCAATGCCGACTCCAAAACCTTCAACTGTGACATTCCCATTAATATCTTGGGCATAGATTCTGACAAAGTAATTATCATTACGATAAAGAGCAGGATCGATGCTGGCTAATATCCCATCAATATTGCCCGTTCCTTCTGCAATCGTGATGTAATCAGGATCTTTAGCGGCGGGATTACCTAGATCGATTAAGCTAACAGGAGCAAGTTCAACTCGATAAAATTCTAAGTTCTGGTCGTTAATCGTCCCCTTAATCTCTGTTTTTTCACGAATCACTAGATTGAGAGGATCGAAGTCGCTGATATCTAATTGGGCGATCGGTGCCGAGGTGTCATTGGGATCGAGTACCCGTACAGAAAGGGTTTCCGTATCCTTATTGCCGCCAAAATCTGTCGCCGTTGCCAGCACCTCAAAAATACCTGGTTTATCTGGGGTAAAGGAAGCGGTGTAAATCGTTCCCCGTTCAATATTTGCTGGGTTCAGGGTTAAAGATTCGCCACCCACAGAAATATCGAGATCCGCTAAACCAAAATTATCGTTACCCGAAATTTGGAAATTGACCGTTTCCCCCACACTCAACACCGTCTCACTAAAGCCAAGGGCAACTTCAGGGGCTTCCTCATCAACCGGGACTTCCGCAACATTCAAATCATACAGTTGGCTAACAATCCCACCTTTACCATCATCGACTTGGACTTCCACCTGATAACTACCGATCGCCCCCGTAGCCCAAGTGATCACCCCCTTATCGCTAATTTTCATCCCTTGAGGAGCTTTGAGCAGGGTATAGGTGAGCGCATCGCCATTCCCATCGATCGCCGCCACCTGGTACTGATACGGTACGCCGATATAGGCTGTGGTGATGGGATTGGAGACGATGCGAGGAGCAATGTTGACCGAACCCGCTAGGGCATTGCCAAAGTCAATTTTTTCAACTATTTCCCCGGCACTAAGGTTGACCAGATAGGAATTTGTGGAAGAATCAATTAACGTAACCGACCAATCATCGATGCCATGTTCAATTCTCTGACCGTTGTTGGTATTAGAACGCCAGTAACCAAACTGCATCGGTGCGCCATTTTCCGAGAAATCTGGACGATTACCAGTGAAATCTGAGAAAAAGTCTTCTTCTTTTAAATTGCCTACCGCCCAAGTCTGCCAGTCGAAATTACCGAATGCTCTGCCCAACATTCGGAAAATATCGCCGCCTTGGAAAATAGCCATTCCCTGACCGATGACACCAGAAATGTTAATCGCTCTGACATCCTCTACATAATCGATAGTGTCAAAAGGGCGTACCGA
The DNA here is from genome assembly GCF_027531715.1 of Microcystis sp. LE19-8.1F. Taxonomy (NCBI): domain Bacteria; kingdom Bacillati; phylum Cyanobacteriota; class Cyanophyceae; order Chroococcales; family Microcystaceae; genus Microcystis; species Microcystis sp. LE19-8.1F. The sequence continues at coordinate 23,322 of NZ_JAPZSO010000028.1, forward strand.
TGGGTCGAAGGTGTAATCTTCATAACGGTGATAGACGATGATCCTTCCTCCTCCCCAATGATGGATCATGTGACGATAAGCACCGGGATTTCCCCCAGTCAGTCGTTGGTCTTCAGAGATTTCCGTAATGGTTGGGGTTCCCGATACTACAAGGTAGGAACTCGACCAATCCTCGTCGTTAAAGTCCCCGTCAAACATAGAACCAAGTACAGTACCAATCGGAGCAGTTTGTATATATCCATCGGGAACGATTTCCCGAACGACATAGGTGCCGGGTTGGAGGTAGTTAAACTCATATCGTCCCGTCTCATCAATATTTTGCGTATTGGGGTCGTCTTCTGCCGTGACTTGGAACGGTTCACCTTGATCCAGAAATTCGTTATCATTGAGGTCTAAATAAACCGTAACGCCCGCCAATCCCGGCTCAATTGTTCGATTGGGAAGGATATCGATAGATTTATCAATCTCAGTCCCTTTCACCTCGAAATCCCAAGCAAAAACATCATGTTGCGCCCAAGCTCCTCCGGTACTGGCTGCTAAACCGATAAAAACATCTTCTCGGTTGAGAATGGCAGGAATATTGACAACTGAAGAAACGGTTGGATTGACTGGGCGAGTGAGGTCTTGAGAGACTCTGGCTTCTAAAGTTTGAGTCGCACCATTGTAGTCAATCCAGACATTCCAACGTGCGCCATTTTTGAAGGAGGGAGAAACCGTAGTTTGGGCGATCGCATCTCGGTTTCCGTTAATCAGGATGCCGACGTGGTTATTACTATTATCATCAATCGCCCCATTATTGTAAGTATCCAACTCCACAGCAACGCTATTATTCAACCCGTCATATCTCGTGGCAGTATTACTCGGAGCAATCATGAAAGTAATACTATCTCCTCCACCCTGAAGCCCGCCGGGATTGGTTAGAGAAAATTGGAAGTAACTAGAAAAAGAAGCAATATTTCCGTTCCCATCGACAATATCGAGGGAATTGTTGAGGAAAGCAGTACCAAACTGATTACCTGTTGCGCGGGTTAGATTAATATAACTTTCCCCTTCCGTTGTTGCAGACGGAATAATTGAGGCTGTTCCGTTTGTTCTAAAAAGAGCAGAATAGAAACTGCGTTTACCATCACCATTAAGGTCTTCCCATTTCATCCCTCGAATAGTACCTAACCCTTCACCAACGCCGAGGACTTCTACGGTAAAGGTTTGCGTCTCTACACCTCCCCGGCCGTCACCGACTTCCACTTTAAAATCATAGAACGGTGTGGTATTTCCTGAAGGCGTAAAAGTCAACAAACCATTTCCATCAATTTTGGCTCCAGAGGGAGCATTTATGAGTCGGTAACTTAACTCATCCCCATCGGGATCGATCGCTTCTACTTGATAGGCGTAGGTAACTTGAGTTGCCTGGTCAAACTGCGCTACTGGAGTGCTGGTAATTTCCGGCGCACCATTAATTCCTTCCCGCGTCAAAAACTCTTGCGCTCGCCCCTGGTTCCCCGCCGCATCCGACACTATCAACGAATAGGGAGCTTTGCCAGCAGAGGGCAGGGCAACATCATTAAACCTAAATGCTCCCGTCTCATCAGCGACTGCTTTCTGCTGCGTTTCGACCAACATTACTTCCAGTCCGGGTTCGGTCTGACCGATGAGATTAACTTTATAGGCTGTAGTAACGTTATCTCCCTTCTCTCCCGTATCGCTTTCGGGAGCTAGTACTAAGCTCAGGGGCGGGGCAGTCCAGTCAAGGGTAAAGCTCACCGTGACTACCTGCGATTCTTGACCGGAGCTATTCCTTGCCTTTAATTCCAGAGTATAGTCACCCGCAGGGAAAGAACCATTACTCAACAGATTGTACTGCTCGAAAGAAATCGTAAAACTGCCGTCATCATTGAGGGCATTACTAATATCAACAAAACCATTACCGTTGAGATTTCCTTGCAGAGAGGTAGCCCCAGTTGTCTGTCCTTTAACAGTGGGGTCGAGTGTCAGGCGATCGCTGTCGCTCGTTCCCGTATCGTTGGTGAGTGCTGCGCTAACGGTTGGAGTTTCAATGTTTTCATCGACATCAATAACATTAAGGGTAAAGTTCTTACTGTAGGTCAGAGAGGTATTACCCCCATCAGTGGCGGTGAGGGCGATAGTTACCTTTGGTTCGGTTTCATAGTCCAAACTCTGGTCATTTTTCAGTTTTAATTGAAAAGTCCCGCCATTATTTACTATCTCAAAACGTTCATCATTGACAGTAACAGCATTGTTGCGGAACTCTGCTAATGTATCTGGGTCTGTTATAGTGATATTGCCAATGGTTGCTCCGAAGGCATTTTCAGTTACACTATTATCCCCAAGCTCAATATCCGTCGAAGCTTTATTAACAGGGGTGATAATAAAACTAATTGTTTGACTACCATTCCCGCCTTTACCATCACTCACAGTATAAACAAAATTGCCCCCATTACCATTAACATCTGCTAGAGGTGTGTATAGCAAAGAAGTTAGAGAATTAATCGAAATCTCATCACCCACATTAATAACTGTACCATCAGCTAAAGTGATTTTTCCTTTAGTATTATCAGGTAATTGAGTGATAGAAACCGTTAAAGTATCCCCATCAATATCTGTAGGTGGATTAATATTTAAGGGGATAGGTTGACTATCTTCTGGTAAAGTAATAGTCTTATCGGCATCGGTGACGGGAGGATTATTATCAGGTGGATTCGGCGAATTATCATTATCTAGAATCGTGCCAATTCCCTCACCTTGAATCAGGATAGCATTGGTCACTCCTGTTAAATTGACCGTGAAGGTTTCCGTAGGCTCGCTAATTGTATCGCCCTTGACAGCAACTGCGATATTTTTCTCCACTTCTCCCGGTGCAAACGTCAAAATTTCCGTCGAAGATTCATAATCTGTCCCCGCTTGGGCGGTTCCATCTTTCGTTGTAAATTGAGCCGTTACTGTTGTGTTTGTAGGGGCTGATAAACGAACTGTAAAATTAGCAGATTGAGTTCCTGTATTCCCCTCCGTCACTGTGGTATTTTCAATGCTCAAAGACGGTAACTGAATCGGTTCTCCAATTGGTTCCCCGAAACTGAACCGAAACACTAAATCATTAAAATCGCGATCGCCACCGCCCCAAAAATCTTCCCAGGCCCAGGTCTGACTATCCTGTTGAGCATGGACATGATTTAAACCATCCTCATTCGCCGCCGCATAGGAAAAGAAAACCGGCGGGGCATTTTCCCCCTTGGCGATCGCCTGCTCTGTCGTCCCGTTAGCGACTAGATACCATCCCAGATATTTCCCAGAAGGGACGTTAAACGTTTTACTATCAAACCCTTTCCCAGAGGCAAAAATTACCTGGTGGCGATCGCCTGACAAGGCCGCATCTAAATAACCCTGATCCCCTGGTTTAATCCCATTAATCTCGCCATCCGGGGTATCAACCAGGTAATAACCCATCTCGTTTGGAAAAGTATTATCCTGACTGACAGCCTCGACTGTGAGGGGAACCTGTTGCCCTTTGTCTCCGGCTAAGACAATTCCTGCTTGAGCAATATTAAAAACAACATCGTTAAAATCTTGATCTCCTCCACCCGTCAAATCTTCCCAGTTAAGCCGCCAGATTCCGCGACCAAGATGACTACTTTGGGAATGATCAAAATTATCAGGATTAGCTCCTTTTAGGGAGAAAAAAGCTAACCCAGATTGACCCTGATTTTGTCGATTATTTTCTAACCAATTAGCGCTGGTATCGTTTTGAATCACATAAAACCCTAGACGACTCCCCCCCGCAACGGTGAATTCCCGCCAATTTCCCGCTTGATTACCCGAATTGAAGAGAGTTTGTCGGCTGGGACTGCTTAAAGCGGCTTCGGCGAATCCTTCTTCACCGGGGGCGATACCTTCTACTCGACCTGAAGCATCCACCAGAAAGAATCCCACTTCATTATTAAAATCTGCCTCTCGCACTGTCCACTGGACAACCATATTCACCCTTTCTGAGGGATTACCCGGAACGACTAAAACCTCGCCTAAATCATCTAGTTGAGTGACTTGAGGGGTTCCTGTCCAAGAAGTATCTTGGTCTGAAAAGGAGAAATTAGCAGCCTCTGGATTAACTAATAATGGGGTTGATAGCAGAGAGTCACTTTGATTAGCTAAGTTATCGCTTACCCCCGCGCTCACGGGAGCAAGAAAATTGCTAGGAGAAGATGGGGTGAGAGGTGTGACTAGAGGAGTCACCTCTGGCGTTGTCGGAGCCAGCATAGATGGCGCTGTCGCCATCAAGGTCTGATCTACTCCCAAAAGACTTGAGCCATCTTCTAGAAGTATTGGGGGAAGTGTTGGAGAATCCACTTATGCCTTCTGATTGGATGTCTAGCTTGATTCATTAAATTAATCTTTGTTAGCATCTTAAGGGCGTTTCTTTTTACTGTCAATTATATATAAATTATTTGCATATATATATATATCATTAGTTTTGCTAATTATATTAAATCCGTTTTTAATAATATGATTAACTGCCAATCCTACCAGATCGGCGATCGCGCTGAAAAAAGCTCCCCACTTCCCCAACAGTGAATAATAGGTTCCCATCTCAGTGATCTGTGTTACCATTCGGGGTAAATTCAAGCGATCTCCAGACACCTATGAGCAAGGTTCTCGTGTTGAATGCCTCCTACGAACCGCTAAATATTACCAGTTGGCGGCGCGCGATCGTTTTATTGTTGAAAGGAAAAGCTGAATCCCTAGAACATAACGGAAAAGTGGTTTGTCGTGACTTACCGCTACCTTCTGTTATCCGTCTTAGGCAATACGTCCGTGTTCCCTACAAGGAAATTCCTTTAACCCGTCGTAATATTCTCGAACGAGATCATCACACCTGTCAATACTGTCTCTACCGAGGTGAACAATTAACCATCGATCATGTGATTCCCCGTTCTCGCGGAGGGGGTGATACCTGGGAGAATTTAGTGGCGGCTTGTGTGCGTTGTAATGTGCATAAGGGCAATCGTACACCAAAAGAGGCCAATATGTCCCTGCACGCCCAACCCCGTCGTCCCTACAGCAGTCTCCACTTTGAGCTATTAAAGCACACCAGGGGGAATCACAATCACGAATGGCGTAAATATGTCATCGGCATTTAGGGTGAAAAGGGCATGGTGAAACCAAGACCAAAATTGATTCCCATGCCATTATTATTAGTCTGGGTGCGAGGATTGGCAACTCCCGTGCCTAGATAAACTGAACAACCAGCACAGGGGGAATTGACTCGGTAGCGCACCGCCATGGGATCATTGGGATCGGTGATAGTTACTCCCTGATTGTTTAAATCTTTAATTAGATTGGTGACGGGTTTGAAAAAATCGGCGCTGGGGGGTTGACTTGGTTGCAGTTCTAGGGTTTGTTCTTGGGAAGCAAGAACGATTTCCGAAGCGATAACTAGCAGCAGAGAGGTAGTTAAGCCAAATAAACCCAGATTATTTTTGATCTTCATTTTTTTTTATCACCGAGAGATTGTTAATTTCTTCTGGTAAGAATTCTATCGTTTTCTCACCGGAAAGGAACCTAATCAGTAAAAAAAATTTACTGATTTCTACCATACTTATAATAAGCGGCACAAGCACCTTCACTAGAAACCATACAAGTGCCGATGGGATGTTCGGGAGTACAAGCAGTACCAAATACTTTACATTCCCAGGGTTTTAAAACACCTTTAAGAATTTCGCCACACTGACAAGCTTTGTGATCTTTAACACGCTGATTGGGTAAGGTAAATTTCTTCTCCGCATCAAAATTACTGTACTCATCTCGCAGTTTTAACCCTCCTTGTGCAATTTCTCCTAAACCTCGCCATTCAAACTGATCCCGCAGTTCAAAAACTTGCTTGATTGCCGATAAAGCGACTCTATTTCCTTGATTTTGTACCACTCGATCGTACTGATTTTCGATCTCACATCTCTGCTCATCTAATTGTTTTAATACCATCCAAATTGATTGCAGAATATCCAAGGGTTCAAACCCAGAAACTACCACAGGTTTATGATATTCTTGGGCAATAACTTGATAGGGTTCTATGCCAATTACCATGCTGACATGACCAGGACCAACAAAACCGTCTAACTGTAAATCTGGGTTATCTAACAAGGCTTTCAGAGCGGGAATAATCACCACATGATTAGAAAATAAACTAAAATTATTGATGCCATCTCTTTGTGCTTCTAAAACGGTTAAAGCTGTGCTAGGAACGGTTGTTTCAAAACCTAAGGCTAGAAATATTACTTCTTTATCGAGATTTTCTCTGGCAATTTTTAAGGCATCGCGAGGAGAATAAACCATGCGAATATCATCACCTTTTGCTCGTGCTTGCAGCAGACTCAAATGGGAACCGGGGACACGCATAGTATCGCCAAAAGTTGTCAGAATTACGTTCGGTTGTTGTGCGAGAAAAATGGCATCATCTAAACGACCTCGCGGCATTACACAAACGGGACATCCGGGCCCGTGAATTAATTCGATAGTTTCGGGAAGTATGGCCTCGATACCGTATTTAAAAATTGAGTGGGTATGACCTCCACAAACCTCCATAATTTTAGTAACTTTTTCCCGCTTTTCAGAGATTCTTATCGATAATTGTTCAATTTGTTGAATTAATCCTGCCGCTTTGACGGGATCACGAAATTCATCAACGTATTTCATAACAAGCTTTCTCTCTATAAGTGGTTGGACAAAAGTAAAGTTAATAAGCTGTTCGTAATTTAAATTGCTTGTTGAGACGAGGCAAAAGGCACTCTTGCACTCTTGCAACAGTAAAGGGATTGGGGGAGGTTCGGCTAATCTAAGAATAAGCGGTTTAAATGCGTCTTAGCTTACTGGATTCGGTCGCCGGTCGTCAGTAATAATTGCCGTAACTTACATTTCTTAAGATAGACAACAGCATTAATTTATGGGTGACTACTTTAAGAACATTAATTATGATTAAATTCTTCCTCTAATTCCGCTAATTGTGTTAATAAATTTAAGGTTTCTTGCGCCTCATCTTCATCGATTCGATTCATGGCAAAACCCACATGAACTAATACCCAATCCCCTACACAAGTATTAGCAGGATGGTCTTCATCAACAATGCAAGCGATATTTACTTCTCTTTTTACACCCCCCACATCGACGAGAGCAAGATGATGGTTTTCATCAATAATTGCCGTAATTTGTCCCGGTATGCCTAAACACATAGTTTTTACCTTAAATCTAGTTTTTGTTAATTATGCGCCGATTTTTGGGCTAGAGATTGCAGTAATATCAACTGACAGCCCTTCTCATAAAGATGAAGTATAAGCTAATTTGGTATTGACTCCCGACGACTGGCTCCCCAAAAGGAAAACGTAATCAAAGGTTATCCTTTTTACTTGGTCTTACCTGCCATTCTGGACTATTGCCCTCAAGAACAGCTTTTTTCCCGTATCTTTTTTAAGATTTCCCCTGTCCCAGACTCTGGATAGTATCTAGGCAAGGTTGACACTCCCCGCTCTAAAGAGACGGGGATTCTTGGTTCACAGAGATTACTTGCTTAGACAGAATTGCTTCTGAAAAAGTAGAGGTATTCTCTCCCCAAGCGTTTATTGGATCGAGCCCAAAGGTTCCGGTATGCCCT
>NZ_JAPZSO010000222.1:0-9648 GCF_027531715.1 Microcystis sp. LE19-8.1F
GATTAATCAGGGTTTAAAGAGACAAAATCGAATTTTGACGGAAAACTATGGCTAATTATAACGTCAATTACTTCCCCTGATTGCTCCCATTCTATTACTTCTAAAATTAGCGCACTAATTCTCAATCTTACTAAGCCACAAACGGTCAGTAAAACCGATTTATATCGACTTTTATTTAATCTAAATCTTTCTTGAACTACCTTAAATACTTTGATAACTCGAATTAAATGATCAACAAAAATTCGCCGAGATGATAAAACTTTATTTTCTTTAATTTGATTCTCGGTTAATTCTACGTTCTTAGGTTTTTTATCAGGAGTTCTGATTTGATTTTCTCCCAGGTAAGCTTTATCTCCAATAAAAGTTTGTTGAGAATCGAATTTGCTTAAAGTTTGCCGACAGATTTTTATATCGCTCGTCGGACCAGGTTGACCAATAACTACATCAACAATATCTTCAGCTTTTGGCAAAACAATAAATTGACTTTTTAAAGTATGTCTTCTTTGCTTTCCCGAATAATATATTTTTTGCTCTTGATAATCGGTCGGCATCTCCACGGGCTGTTCTGCGCTATCGACAATCAACTCATAATTCCTTAATTGTTCAATTATTATTTCCTCTTCTTGGCACTTCTTTATTTGTTCTAACAAACTTGGCGGTAACTCTCCTTCAAAAAGTTTTTGCCAATAGGTAAAGATATTATGAGCCGTTGATTCACTCACTTGAAACATTAGTCCTAAGATTTGAAAGCTTAGATGATGTCTTAAATAAACCAACATTAGAACAATTTGTTCCTCTTCTGACAATTTAGGAGGTGTTCCGCTTCCTGGTTGATTAATCCTAATTTTGGTTTTTTCGATTTCTGATTGGTTTTTCCGATGTATAAGTTTTCCAAGGGCCATCAGTTGTTCTAGTTGTTGGTAGTCAATCCCTAATAGTCTTTTAGTTTGTTTCGGATATTTTTGAATGTATTGCCAAGGGTAGTTTTTCAAGGCTTTTTTTGAGTTACTATTTTTTTTATTATATCCTATTATTGTGATTTAATTAAATTAGGTCGAGGTCTAATGGAAACCCCAAACGTCAATGTAAAGAATGTGGTCAACCGTTTGTGATCAATCCCACTAATAAAACCGTCTCTGACGAAACCAAACAAATCACCACCCCCACAAATCTAACTATACTCATTACAATAGAAATATCAACGACCACGATAAAAAACTCTTATGCGGGTAACTATAAAATCGGCCTTGAGTGACAGTCATATCAATGCTAATCAAAGCAGCAGTCAACGTCAACTGATGCTATCGATCGCCGCCACCAGTGAACAGATTAACACAAATTTACCGATTAATCTTTGTTTAGTTCTCGATCATAGCGGTTCTATGCAGGGAAAACCCCTAGAAACGGTCAAAAAAGCGGCTTTAAGTTTAATAGAATCCCTCGGTATTAACGATCGTCTCTCGGTGATAGCTTTCGATCATCGCGCCAAAGTTATTCTTCCCTCCCAATCGCGACAGGATGATCTGACCTTAATTCGCTCAAAAATTCAACAATTACAAGCGGGAGGAGGCACGGCGATGGATGAAGGGATAAAATTAGGTATTCAAGAAAGTTCTACTGGCAGCAAAGGTTATGTGTCTCATATTTTTCTGCTTACCGATGGTGAAAATGAACACGGAAACAATCAACGCTGTTTAAAATTAGCCGCAGTGGCGGCTGAGTACGGTATCACCTTAAATACCTTCGGTTTTGGCGATCATTGGAATCAAGATATCCTAGAAAAAATTGCCGATATCGCTGGGGGAAGTTTATCCTATATCGAAAGACCCGAACAAGCTTTAATTGAATTTACTCGTCTATTTAACCGGCTGCAATCTGTCCGGTTAACTAACGCTTTCCTGCAATTAGAATTAGATGCTCGGACTCATTTAGCGGAGTTAAAACCCATTGCCCAAGTTGCCCCAGAAACTATAGAAATGAGCTTACAAAAAGAGGGCAATTTTTACATCACCCGTTTGGGTGATTTAATGATAGATGAAGAAAAAATTCTCCTCCTCAATCTCTATATTGACCAAATTCCCCCCGGTACTCACACCATAGCTAAAGTGAAGATTCGCTACGATGATCCCGCTTCCGGTCAAAAAGGGCTAGAAACTGCGACTGTTAGCCTTGATATCACCTCCCAAGCTCTCTATCAATCCCAATTAAACGATCAAGTTCACAAATCAATTCTGACTTTAGCCAAATATCGTCAAACCCAAATCGCCGAAGAAAAATTAAAACAGGGCGATCGAGCAGCCGCCGCCACCATGCTACAAACCGCGGCCAAAACTGCCCTACAATTGGGAGAAAAAAACGCCGCCACTGTCCTCCAAACTAATGCCACCCGTTTACAGGTGGGAGAAGAATTGAGCGAGGGAGATTTAAAGAAAACCCGCATTATTGCTAAAACAAGACTACAAACCGATGGATAAACCACTCATTGAAACAAAATCCCAATTCCCAGCAAAGCGATAATCACCCCGCAAATCGCCCGCAAGTTAATCCGATCCCCCATCATGGCAGCGATCGGCAGGACAAATAAAGGACTGGTAGCGGTGAGAGTTTGGGCAATACCCACAGGAGAGAATTTTAAAGCAGTTTGCTGTAACCAAATGCCTAAAAACGTACTGCCGAAAGCAGTGACAATAATAATAGCAATCAGACGCAATGACCAGTTAATCGCTGGTGATGATTCCTGACGGCGAAAAAACATCAGAATTAACACTATTCCCGTCCCCGCTAACAGACGAAAAAGGGTACTCTGCAAAGAAGACATTCCCGACTGCACCAGTGCCTGACGAGATAAAACCGCCCCCACTGCTTGGGAAATCGCTGCGATTAAAGCCCAGGGAATTCCTCGCCGCCAAGGGCGTTGACTATTGATTTCGAGAGTTTTTTCGGAAATAACCCAAGCAACCCCGAAGATGGTCAAAATAATGCCAATATAAGCCGATATTTTCAGGGATTCCCCCAAAAAAGTCGCCGCCAGAATCGCCCCCAAGGCAGGCGAAAGGGTTTCTAACAGGAGGGTTTTTCGCGGTCCCAAATAATTAAGGGCGGTAAAATAGGCCGTGTCACCGATTCCTATACCAATTGCGCCACTTGTCAAGAGTATAAATACCGAACTTTGCTGATTAATATCGCGCCATTGTCCGGAAAGGGGCAGCGTCAGGGCAATTAAAGCGATTGCGACTACTCCTTTCAGAAAATTAAGCAATAAAGGCGGGATTTTCTGGCCTAATAGGCTATAAATCGCCGCAGAAATCGCCCAAAGTGCCGCCGCACTCAAAGCCGCTATCTCTCCCGTTAAATTTTCACCGAGACTAAATCCGTTGAGCATTATAGCAGTTTTTATCAGGATGAGGCATGGGCAAGGGGCTTAAGTCCCTTGTTGGCAAAACTTGTCGATACCTTAGTAACGTGAAAAGCGCTATGTATCATCAATTGTTATGGTTTGAATTGAGAAAATCCTTCTTCCCTCTTGTCAAGATAACGGCTAAAGTGAGCGGCGGTGAGAGAACTAGAACGAAGCGCAAAGACTTTGTACCGTCCGCTCCACTGTGTTGTTAGACCGTGCCTCACCGATCCATTACTGATTTACTAAGCCTTGCAGTTCTTTGATGTCAATATCAATTCCTTGACGCTTCAGATATTGACTCAGATTGATTTGAATGAATAGATCTTTGAGTTCTTCCGCGATCTCTGGTGGTGGATTCCCGGATAATGCTGTTGCGATCAGGCGTTCTGCGGCTCGTAGCTCACCACATTCGATCGCTAAAGATGCAGCGCTACGGTGGAGGACAGATCGAGTGGGTTCGGCATCGAGAACGCCAGCAATTAAATTAGCAGCTTGGGTTTCTTGTTCAAAGGCTTGGCGTGTCAACTGTGTCGCCTGTTTGATCGCGCCTCTCAAGCGGGCGACTGCCGCTGCCTCGGCTAAATCCATTGCTTGTTGGTGAAACGTTTGAATCTGGCTCATTGAAGTAAGGCTCCTTCAGGATTCTGTTTTGTGCTAACGACAGAGATCGGGCGACTGAACTCTACCACAATGATATAGGCTGGCAACCCTTCTGCGTCAGATGGACCAGTTTGTTCGATTTTTTGCTTGACTCTGGCATTAATTTTACTGCGATTGCCCTTACGAATCCCAGAGACTTCTAGGCGTGCCATTCGCTCAAACGGCAATGTGATAGCTGAATCTTGACTTCCTAACCAATAATCAAATCCAGTCCCTTTTCGGGAACGTTCAATAACTGTGAGATTGGTCAATTGCAGAATTAACAGGAATGCGATTCCATAAGCAGCTTGTTCCGTCGTGTACTCTTGATCATTCCAACATCGTCGGGTTTGCTCGGTGACAGGTTGCCAATCGAGTTTGAATTGAGTGGAAAATTCTCCCTTAACTTCGAGTGTTACTCCTGGTTGGTGAGCTTCATCGGTTAGACAAATCGCAGCTGCTTCCGCGATCGCAGACCCAAAAGCGGGCGTGATAGCGGGAAGTCCTTGGTTAAGGCTTTGTAAGTTTAGAACTAGAGGCTGACTCAAAGCGTTATTGCCCCACAGAAACTAGAGGCTCAATTTTACCTTAAATGTCGGCTTGAAGGAACCCTCGGTTTTACCTCGGAGATGAAAGGTTACGCCAATATAAAACAGCACTTCGACAGGCTCAGTGTCCACACTTCGACACATTTCGACACGCTCAATGTAAAGGCTCAGTGACACGAAGCACAGCTAAAAATAAGCGACCCTGTTGCAACTTTTGCCCCTCTATTTTAACCTAAACATTGGGAATCTTCGCTAACATTCCCCAACTGGTCCCACCAGAGCGGCATCGCACTTTAACCCACAGCTGCAATAAATGTGCATGGTGCGTTCCCCAAAAATCGATCGGTGGAGCAGTGGGAGTCACATTAGGGAACGCACCCTACCAGATCGGCGATCGCACTTAACAAGCAATATAATCGTGAGTGGTTAATCAGTTTGAAGGTGGTCGCCATTCTTTCTGATATGCTCTATTTCGCTCCACAAGAATTTTAATAGACTCATCGGGAAGGTTTAGCTCTCTTAATAAGCAAATTTGTAGAATCACAGTCAACGTATGAAAAAGTTGAAATAACTCCCGACCCCTTGCCGCCTGTTGTCGTTTTTCTTTATTATGATGCGTCAATGCATTCCGAGTTTCAGAAGCTCTCTTAGAAAATAATTCCCTATCTTTTTTGTTTCCTATAAAATCTGGCTTATTTGGCAGCAAGGAGGACACTTTATTAAGAATTTCTTTGAGTCTTGTCTCTAAAGTAAAGCTTGTTTGATTTTTTAGTTTTCCCTTTAAAGCATTTCTAAACTCATCACTAATTCCATTTTCTTGATTATCACTTTCACTTGGAAAATCGTTCAATACCTCTATAAATTTCTTGTAAAGTCCTTTTTTGTAAATCTTTCTATCTTGATATGAACCTTCATACTTGCTTGTATGATAAGCCTCCAAAGCTTGGATTATATTTAGAAATTTATAACCCAAGTAAAGGCTAGAGCTATACATTGTTGCCATTAACAAGTCAAAAACAGGTTCATATTCCTCCCTTTTATTAATCCATGCTTCAAAGAATGATCCCAAATTGGTTTCTACATCACTAAATCGAAATAGCATTTCATTGGGGGACAAGTTTATCTCAGAACTCTTCGTAGGATTGCATACATCAAATATTATGATGACTTGAGTTTCCCGCGCCTCTTTTTCCAGTGTGAAATCTCCATTTGCTTGCTGTACAGGCTTTTCATGAATGACATCTGCTTTCCCAGTAACCTCAATTACTAAAGTTGCTTTTGTCATTGCAAAGCTTAACAAATCACTGAATCTTATCAATAAATTGACACAATCATCTATTGGTTGATTGCAGGGATTTTGTATGGTCAGATAAGTTTTTTGCTCAATATTTGCATTGTACGCGTTAGGGTAAAATGGATAAACACATACTGAAGAAAAGGTAATATATAAATCGAGACTGCCAATTTTCGCCAAATGAATACTCGATGGCGGCTGATAACTCATCCATATTTTGTTCTCTTCTTGAGATACAAAAACCTCTATTCCAGATTTGCCAACCCATTTCTCTAGATGAGAATATTGAACAGAAATAGATTTAAATTTTATGTCCTGTTCATATTCAAAGTGAATTTTTCTAAAAACATACCTGACATTGAACGAAATGCGTGTCAATCTGCCTTTTACAAATTCAAAGCTTTTACTTCGTTCAGAACACCTGTATAAGGTAATTTCTTCATTGTTATCAAGCAAACCGAGAATAATGATTTCCTCAAACTTTATAAAGTCAAGTCGTACAGCTGATGTTAGATTTGATTCCCCTTCAATGGAAAAAATCTCATTTGGAAAGGCAATGTCTTCTACCTGACCTATCTCTTCAAACTGTGAACTATAAAGCGAACCAATTAATTCTAATGTTGCGCCACTCTCAGGCGAAAAGCTTAGTTTTCCTGGAACTACTACTTCTGGTTTGTTAGGAAGCCACCACTTCCCTAAGCTCACAAATTCTTCAAGCATCTGCGTTCAGTATGTATTTGGCTCGGCGCTGATTATACTATGAAATTTTATCCAGAGCAATGTTTGCTCACAAGTAACCTTAAATTACATTTTACTAAAAACTTTCCGCCAGTCTAACCCTACATCCCAACAGCTTCGCCTCCGGTTACGCCCCTACCAAGGACTAAGCGGCATAACTACATATTATAGGTCAACTTTCTGCATAACACTCTCCAGAGTAAAGATATACGGAAACTTTCTGCATAATACTCCATTTAGGCGCAATCGCCAGAAGTTTTCCCCATATCACCCCACCTCTCCGAACAGTTGTCAAGACTCCCAGGGAAAAAGCCGCGTTTGTTTACACAGCTTAATTAAGAGTTGTAACTTTTAATGAACAGGAAGGGAGTCTAGGGCTGAGAGCTTGCTATAGTGAATCCTAGCCGTTTTTTCACGGCTCGTCATTATCATCTCAGAGCCTTTACTCGTCCTAATCATCATCCCAGAGTAAAATCAATAATCCCTATGGTCAGCACGATCCAAAAACCAGAATTCGAGGAAATCCGTCCGGGTATAAAAGTTCCCGCTAAAGAAACGATCCTCACTCCCCGCTTCTACACCACTGATTTTGAAGCGATGGCGGAAATGTCGATCGCCGCTAACGAGGAAGAACTGAAAGCGATTTTAGAGGAATTCCGTACCGATTATAACCGGCATCACTTCGTTCGCAATCAAGAATTCGATCGCTCTTGGGAGCATATTGATGGCGAAACTCGTCGCTTATTCGTGGAATTTCTGGAAAGATCCTGCACGGCTGAATTTTCCGGCTTTCTTCTCTACAAAGAACTCGGCA
The DNA here is from genome assembly GCF_027531715.1 of Microcystis sp. LE19-8.1F. Lineage (NCBI taxonomy): Bacteria > Bacillati > Cyanobacteriota > Cyanophyceae > Chroococcales > Microcystaceae > Microcystis > Microcystis sp. LE19-8.1F. Next base: position 7,434 of record NZ_JAPZSO010000222.1, read on the forward strand.
GACGTTTAAAAAACAGAAATCCCGTCCTCGCAGAATGCTTTAACCTCATGTCCCGGGACGAAGCGCGTCACGCTGGGTTTCTTAATAAGGCTTTATCGGATTTTAACCTCTCCCTTGACTTGGGATTTTTAACCAAAAGCCGTAACTACACCTTCTTTAAACCGAAATTTATCTTCTACGCCACCTATCTTTCCGAAAAAATCGGTTATTGGCGCTATATCACCATTTATCGTCATCTCGAACAACATCCCGAAGATCGGGTTTATCCGATTTTTAACTTCTTCGAGAATTGGTGTCAAGACGAAAACCGTCACGGGGACTTCTTTGATGCGATCATGCGTGCGCAGCCTGATATTCTTAATGATTGGCGCGCTCGTCTCTGGTGTCGTTTCTTCCTGCTTTCGGTCTTCGCTACGATGTATCTCAATGATACTCAGCGTTCCGGTTTCTACGCCATTCTCGGTTTGGACGCTCGCGAGTACGATAAGTATGTGATCGAGAAGACCAATGAAACCGCCGGCCGCGTCTTCCCGATTGTTCTCGATGTGGATAGTCCTGAATTTTATGATCGCCTAGAGATTTGTGTTCGCAATAACGAGGGATTACGGGCGATCGATAGCGAAAACAGTGCCGCACCAGTTAAATTCCTGAAGAAATTGCCGATCTTCGCCTCTAACGCTTGGCAATTCCTCAAATTGTACCTGATGAAACCGATTCGGGTCGATAAATTAGCCGGTAGCGTCCGTTAAAAAGTTTGTTTTCTTGAGACATGGTGAGGGTGGGTGAAACCGCCCTTTTTTTGTCGATAAAATTCTTAAGAAAATCCTCTAACATTTCTATCCTCGCTAGACTGGATCCTAGGGGTGTTAACTAGCTTTTTACTTTTTACTTTTTACTTTTTCCTGTCAAAAATATGGCTATTTATAGTGAATTACCCACAGGACAACGTCTCTATCTCGATAATCAAGGGCTGCAGACGATTGTTACCCTCGCTAGTGGTGCAGTGGGACAACAACAGCAGTCTAGCAGTAGTTTTGCCACGGGAGTTTGGACAAAAGAACCCCAAATAGAGATAATTCCCCAAGGGGCGATGATTGAAATTATCACCGAAACCGGCCCCCACAGAATCCAAATTCAAGGAAGCAGTATCGGTTTTTCCTCCCCTCATACCTCTAGAGCTTCTCAGTCCTCTCAATCGACCACTGCTACCAGTTTCTCCTCCTCACCGATGCAACCGATGCAACCGATGCAACCGATGCAACCGATGAAAATGGGTAATATGTCGATGAATTTTGCCCCCATGGAAATGGAGATGGGAGATATGAAAATGAGTATGGGAGACACAAAAACCGTCAGCAAAGTCCGATTTTGTCGTCAATGCGGGGCAAAAGTAGCGGCAACCGATCGCTTTTGTAGTAGCTGTGGTCATCAGTTACAGCAATAAAACCTGTTTAGCTAAATCTATAACTCCTTTTCGGGCAAAATTTTGTTTATATTGGCTGAATTGACCTGCTTCCAACCAGATTTGTCCACAGCGATCGCACTTTGCGTACCAAATGGCGTGTTTATCGATGTCTAATACCATTTTTCTTTATTCTTGGCAGGTATCTTACCCCCCCTTGCCCCCCGACATCGGGGGGGTTAGGGGTGAGGGCAATTAACCATCTCTGCCATTACTTGTGAAAAATGGTATTAAAGCCATAGACGTGCTTGTCCCGTTGGAACGGGGGGGGGGAAAGCAGGATTATTTGGCGGAGCGGGTGTTGGCAAGACGGTTTTGATTACCGAAATGATTCATAACATCGTCAAGCAATATCAGGGAATTAGTATCTTCTGTGGAATTGGGGAGCGATGTCGGGAAGCCCTAGATTTATATCAAGAAATGCGCGGAGCCGGGGTTTTGCAGAATACGGTGATGATCTTTGGGCAGATGGATGAACCGCCCGGTGTCAGATTTCGCGTCGGACACGCCGCACTGACGATGTCGGAATACTTTCGCGACACGGCCAAACAAGATGTCTTACTGTTAATTAACAATATCTTCACCCCGTGTGCAACTATATTTTCAGTCTTGATTTACCGAAATTTTGGGTTAAAGCCCCGTCCTTTTAGGACGGCTTTTTAAACTATATCTTGTTAACTTAACTTTTATTGTGCTATACTGATTTTGTCTAAGTCCCCCCTGCGTAAAATGTTTGTCTTAGAGTTTAAAGTT
>NZ_JAPZSO010000190.1:0-2899 GCF_027531715.1 Microcystis sp. LE19-8.1F
CTAGCCCGATTGCATCGCCAAACACTCTGCTATTCTAAGTCTACAGAAATGTTAGGATACTCTATTCGTTTATTAATTCATTATCTGAAGTTTCAAGAAGTGCCTATTCCTTACTGATTCATAGCTTAATTCAGCAACGCCGAACCCTCCCCCACCCCGAAAACTCCTAGACGTAGTGCGAGAGACGATCCGCCCTACCGCATTACTCCTACCGCACCGAACAAACCTATCTGGACTGGATTAAGCGTTATCTGCTCTTCCATCAGGAAAAACATCCCCGCGAAATGGGGGAAGAAGAGATCAAGTCCTTTTTGAGCCATCTTGCCGTTGATAAAAACGTTGCCGCCGCCACCCAAAACCAAGCCCTCAACGCCATCCTCTTTCTTTATCGAGAAGTTCTTAAAATTGAACTGGGTAATATCGGTGCATATTTACGGGCAAAAGGTCACAAACGTCTGCCCACCGTCCTCACCAAAGAAGTAAAAATGGCTGATGATTTTAGCGATCGCACAACAAACTGCGATCGCTGCCCAGGTCATTCTCAACCCACCAAAGTTAGGATTGCTCATCCAAGAAATTGAATCTCTTGAGAAGCAGTTACTGAGCTTGGGGGTTGAGAGTCGAAGTTATCCCTTAAATGAGCTAATCGCCTTTAGCTCGGCTTTTATGACGATGAAAGCCATTGCCAGCAACTTAAATCAAATGAGTCAAGACTTACCTGCCTACACCCAATAGGGGCTAAATCCCTTCTTTTCTAGCTAAAAGGACGGGACAATTGACATTAACCCGCACATAATCCGAGAGGGAAGTACCGAGAAGGCGATCGAGATCTGGTAAACTCTTGGCCACGGAAGGACGGCGATCGGGCGAACCCAACAGTAAGAGATCGACACCATAATCATCGACGAGTTTGCAGAGTTGTTCTCCCGGTTTACCCCCCGTCACCACGCAGCGATAGGGTATATTCATCCGTTTTACTTTTGCCACTGCTGGCCCTAAAATTGGGTTTTCTTCCATTTCTTTGGGGGAAGTGGGGGCAAATTCCGGTTTTAAGTCGGGGTTGACGCGGGCCAGAATTAACTCTGCTGAAGGATAATCCCGCAGGAGATAAATAGCCAGATCGAGAGCTAAATCAGCCGAGCTAGACTTATCGAGAGCTACCATCACCTTTTTGATTTTTTTGACGTAAATATCGTCTTTTACCAATAACATCGGGTGATTAGTCAGTTGAAAGACGTATTGACTGACGGAATTTTCTAGAATTGCCTCCAGTCGCTTTAGTCCTCGGGAACCCATCAGGATCAAATCGGCCCCGATTTCGTCGGCAACTTGACAGACGGTATCTTTGGGATCTCCTTGACGCAGAATAGTGGAAACTTTGCTGGGTTCAATTTTGACTTCTTGCAGGATTTTAGTCAGCATTTGGGTCCCTTCTTCCCATTTACTGGCCAGAGCTTCGGTGGTAATCTGAGGGGGAACAACCCGGAGAATGGTAATCGACGCTTTCCGGATAGCGGGGAGATCAATCAATGCTTGTAGCATTTCTTGGGTTTGACCTGCGCCGGAATCAGCGTATAGTATTTTCTCTAGCATAAGATTAAACTCGGTCTATGATCTTAATGGTTTTCGCCAATTTTCAGCATACTGCTAATGTTGTTCTCGAAATTTAACAACTTATTAAGCGCTTTTTCTTAGCTTCATGCGATGCCGAAGGCACTGCGTAGCAGCTCGCATTTGAGGATGTTTTAAGTATTTATGCTTAATTGACTAGAAATACTTGGCTCAAAATCATCGTGTCAAGCGTTCATTTGTATTATATTTTGGCTGCAATGCTGGCGCTCTCTTTTAATCACTGCTGCTGCTCACCATTTAATTAGACCTCTTGCATAATTTTTTTATGGTATAATGGAGGCTTTTGCTTTTTTCTCAATTCTTAGATTGAAGTGGAAAAAAGAATAAAATGTGATCTTAGGTCAGGAAATCATCTATAATTTTGCTATGTTTATTAGCAAAATTATGGATTATCAAAACTTATCAGATGAACAATTCAAACGCCGTTTCGGTGTGTATAAACAAACATATAGAAAGATGGTAGAATCAGTAAAAAGTGTTGAAGCCGACTCTAATTCAGCGTTCGGCTGAGCGTTCGACAAAAGCTCACGCCGAAGTCTCACGGCCGAAGCCATCTAAAAGGGGACCGAAACCTAAACTATCTATAGAAGAACAAGTTTTAGTAACGTTAGAATATTGGCGAGAATATAGAACATATTTTCACATTGGTACAAGCTGGGAACTATCAGAATCAACTATAGGTCGGATTGTAAATAAGACGGAAAAAATGCTTTTACAATCGGGAAACTTCCGTTTAAAAGGAAAAAAAGCTTTACTCAATCAAGCAGAGATACCGGTCGTAACGGTAATGGATGTAACGGAAACTCCCATTGAACGCCCCCAAAAGAAACAGAAAGATTTTTTGGGGGGTAAAAGAGGTTATCATACTTTAAAATCCCAATTAGTAGCTGATCAAAATACAGAGGAAATTATCTGTGTCTTTTGTGGGAAAGGCAGAGGTCATGATTTTAGTTTATTTAAAAAAAGTCGAGTTCGTTTTCATCCTTTAACTACCAGCATAGAAGACAGTGGTTATCAGGGAATATCTCAATACCATAGTAATAGTTATACACCAAAAAAGAAACCTAAAAATAGAAAATTAACAGACTTATAAAAGGAGTATAACAAGGCTTTAGCCAAAGAAAATATTATCATTGAACCTATAAATAGGAAACTCAAAATCTTTAAAATCTTATCCTGTAAATATCGGAATCGTCGTCGAAGATATAGTTTAAGAGTTAACTTGTTGGCGGCTATTTATAACTGTGAGTTAGGGATAGGTATAGCA
>NZ_JAPZSO010000004.1:0-38630 GCF_027531715.1 Microcystis sp. LE19-8.1F
TCCTATCAAGAAACATGGTCGCCGAGCAAAAAGCCTCTTTCGGCTAGGTTTAGACCACCTTCGTCATCTTATTCTCAATCCTTCATTACCTAACTTTTCTCTTTTTCTCCAGTCCTTACATTTTTTGTCCTGTACTTAGAGTGGAGATAGGCAAGAGGCAAGGGGTGGTTAGATTTGTGTCATTAATTTTGCTTAGGTACTTAAGCCGGCAAAGAAGGGTATATCTGGCTGAAAAACCCCAGATGTCTGCAACTCCGACAAATCTAAGGTTTCAACAGTGGTAAAAAAGCGGATATTTGTTCGATTCCGTCTTCGTTGGGAGAGAGAATAACCGTGGCGACTTCTGGAATTACCCCAGCTTGGAGACTTTGATAATCGGTAACACCAGCATCGAGGAAAACTACGGTAGCGGTTAAACGCTGATTTCTCGCACTATTCACCTGATTAGCTTGAACAAAGCCATCAGATTGAGCGAAATTGAACAAAACATCGTCAACAGCAGGAAAGCTCGGCAACAGGGTAGAAGTCATGACACTGACCGCAAAAGATTAATGCGACTATTTTGTGCAAAGAATCGCCAATTTTTCAAGGGGGATATAACAAAAATTTACAGAAAACGGGTTTCTTTAAGAAACCCGTTTTCTAAGAAACCCGTTTTCTAGATATTGATTTTTGCCAAAGACTGCTTAAATTCTGCGAGAGAATTAGCGGTAGCTGCTAATTTAACAATCTCTTGTAATGTAGATAGTACCGAAACTTTATTCAGGTATTGTTCCACATCTAAAGGAACTTCACCTAAGCGAGCTTGCAAAACTGTTTTGACAAAATCACGAGCATTTTCTAACGCTCCGATTTCCTTACCAATTTCCTTACCAATTTCCTTGCCAATTTCCTTACCAATTTCCTTACCGCTTTCGATTCCTCGTAACTCCATATTACTCATTAAAGGCATGGTTCTTTCCTCCTCAAATTGTTTGATTTTACTTTCTAAACTTGACTGTAATTCAGGGGATAAAGTCATCATATTGTCGATGATTTCAAACAGTTTAATTATCTGTTCCCTCTCGAACTCCTTTTCATATAATCCCCTGATTAACCTCCACTTCCACTGTTCCCTTTCTGGCAGCTTCCCAGTAGTCGCTTTTGTTTTCAGGTGTGCCATGACGATTATAGCAAAGGGATTGCTAAGTAGTCGTGCAAAATTAATTTCCTAGTGAAGATAGGCAAGAGGCAAGAGGCAAGAGGCAAGAGGTGGTTAGATATGTGTAATTAATTTTGCTTAGGTACTTACTTGCTTCTAGTTCTGACCAGCTTTCCTCATAGTCCAGTAATTTGACTGTTGGGAATTTCAGACTCACTTCACAACCAGCGATAGTATAATTATAGGAATCTGGTCGCCAATTTACTCTTTCATCTCCTAATATAGCGAGACTGATAACTGGTTTCTGATACAAATCAAAGGCCCGATAGTTATAAATATACATCCTCTGAGGGAAATTTTCTTCGTATTGACTTTGAATTTCAATATGAATCAAAATCCAGACTTCTTCACCCCTGAGTAACCAGACTTTATAGAGTTTGTCAGCGAAACGTTTTTTTGTCTTTGCTGAAGCGGTAATCCGTTTGAGTTCTTTTTCCAGAGATTCGGGAATTTTTGTCCAATCAATTAGTTGGTGAACTTCAGGAAAGAAGAAATGTAAAAACGCTTCAAAATACTCGCTTAATGCTTCTTTCCAGGGTTCATCATAATTGGCGGTTGTTTGTTTCATTTGAGTTGTTTGCTTACTCCTAGGCTATGAAGCGCGATAGCGTAACGCACCGATTTAATAATAGAGGTGAATGGTGGTAATCTGGGGATTTTGTGGTAAAAAAGCGGATATTTGTTCGATTCCGTCTTGATTGGCAGAGAGAATAACGGTGGCGACTTCTGGAATTACCCCAGCTTGTAGGGTTTGATAATCGCTAACACCAGCATCGAGGAAAACTACAGTATTTAATTCGGGTGCGGTTAAACCCTGATTTCTCGCACTATTCACCTGATTAACTTGACTCAAGCCATCAGATTGAGCGAAATTGAACAAAACATCGTCAACAGCAGGAAGGCTCGGCAACAGGGTAGAAGTCATGACACTGACCGCAAAGGATGACTTCGACTATTTTGTGCAAACAATCGCCAATTTTTCAAGGGGGATATAACAAAAATTTACAGAAAACGGGTTTCTAAATAGGCGTTTTCTCATGGTTTCTTGAAAAACCCCATTTTCTCAGTTTCGTGGGTTGTTGCAAGATATGCAATCTGAACGACGTTCATAAATTGTATTTTTATTAGTTTATGGGACACAAACAATTCCTAATCCTGCCATTTGACGAATATGATCATCAAAAGCGAATACCTTAAATATTTGTAAACGATGAGCCATAACTAAAATAGAACAATCTGTGTAACTCCATTTTTTATCATTGTACTTACAGAAAGCTTCCCATGTTGCCAGATCATCGCTATCTGACACATTGATATAACGATGATCTTCTCTTAGTATTTGACCCACTTGGATTGAGGCTCGACTAGATACCTTGCTCCGAATCCAAGTAACAGTTTCATCGAATACCGATTCCAGAATAATCCAATTATTATGAGGATTTTCCAAGTAATATTTTTGAGCGCTTTCGTGATGAGTTTCAGATTTGACAAAAAAGGCAATTAAAGCAGAAGTATCAACAATAATTTCTTTGTCCACAATTTTTAATAAATAATTTCATCGATGTTTTCAGCGTAGTTAGTTACAACTTGACCCCGATTATCTTGTCCGATAATATATTTAGGCTCAGGTTGGACAATTTCTAAACTTCCACAAAGTTCCCAAGTACGAGTCTTAGTAATATCTGGTAATTCAGCTTGAACATAATTTTCCAAAGCTTTGATAACAATCTCTTGAACCGAGGATTTTTGTTCTTGCAAACGAGATATTAATTCGTCGGGAATTTCGATCAATATTTGAGTCATTGATAAACCTTAGAGATTAACGTTGTTTTACTAACATTATAGCCTGTTTGTGAATTATAACCAAGAGACGCAAATGCAATTACCTGAATCAGTTACCAAAAGGCTAACAACTGTTCACTGATTCAGGTGATTCGCCATAAGTCCAGAAAACGGGTTTCTGAAGATTGTCTCTCAATTACTCCCTCACAATGACAATTTTAGCGGGTCATGGCGAGAAGGCGATGGCCACAAGTCCAGAAAACGGGTTTCTTCAAGAAACCCGTTTTCTGGGTGAACTTCGGGAAAGAAAAAGTATAAAAACGCTTCAAAATACTCGGTTAATGCTTCTTTCCAGGGTTCATCATAATTGGCGGTTGGTTGTTTCATGGCGAGTCGCTACCAATTGGAAAGTTAGGCGATCCTCTAGATTCATTATTCCCCATAAATATCATCAATGCTACTTGTCGTCACAAAACTTCCCATTAGAGCAACCTACATCTACATCTTTGTTCTAACATTTATTGGTAAAACTATATAATGCCGTCAGATATTTGGGGTAGGAGTTAAAGGCACCGGGAAGGATATCTTTGACCAAAAAAGGAGTTGACATGATTTTTTCCTGAATAAAGGGTGAAAATTTTAAAATCGCCGTTTCCCGCACTTGGGACAGTCCTAGTCGTTACCATGCCAAGAAGCGGCTCAATCATCGCCGTCAGCGTTGGGTTTCATGCTTTAACCCAACCCACGTTCATCTCTGGTATAGATTAGAATCGATTATTAACATTGATTTTTGCTTATGATTTATTATGGTTTCAGTGGGTATTAATGGGGGTTATTATAAAGTTTTTTGAACGGCTCTTCTGGTTTATGTGTGGGAACGAGGTCTATACTGATATTTTCTAGTTTCTTCCGCCGCTCGACTGAGCGTCGCCGAACGTCAAAATAGAGCTAAAAGTCTTGCTTGATAGGTATTTCACGATTCCATAAGCAAAAATTACCACACAAAGTCGAGAAGAGCCAAAAAATATGTTGAGAATCAAGCTACTCCGTCTAAGGAAACGCTATCCTGTTAGTCTTTTTTACTGGTCGCAATTCATCTCCCGCTAACCGCGGGGGCGGTGTAACGGGAGTCCTCTTGCTCCAATTTAGATAGGGTTTGCTGAATAAAGGTGAAATGTAGGCAAGGTAAGGGTTTTGTGGCTTTTCTCGCGAAACAGGTGCAAGATTTTGAGAGAATCGTGCTTCAAAACCTTGCGTCTTCATCGGCCCGCGTCCTGTAGGGGCGAAGCATTCGGATAAAAAATCTACGGTTTCACCGATAGGTTATTGCCCGAATGCTTCGCCCGTACTTTTTGCCGCAAACCCTAGATAGAGTCCTATAGCAGCGGGCAGAAGGCAGTATTTCCGCCGCTTTTGCCCCCTTTTAGAGAGATTCTTCGATCACGGAACCATCTTCTTGCACCCAGGCGAGATTTTTAATCATCCGATCGCGGGCATAGGTACGAATTTGTGCCTCGCTGCGACCACCTAAATCGATCGCCACTCTCAGATTAGGATCACCGTTGCGAAGAGAGCGAGCTTTACTAAAAGTCGCTATCTGGGCGTTATTACCCAAAGGGATAAGTAACCAGTCGAGGGGAGGAGCTTTACTGGGTAAAGTCTGCCCTGATAATAAACTTTCGTGCAGTTCTTCGATATTCAGGGAAAAACCGATACCCGGAGCCGATTGGTCCTGGGGATGAAAAACGCCCAATAATTGATCATAGCGTCCGCCCTGGCCTAAAATACTGAGATTTTGCTGGTGATAACTAACCGCTTTAAAAACGATGCCAGTGTAGTAATCAAAGGTTTGAATCAGACTTAAATCGAGAATTAGGGGGAAAGGACCAGAGCGATCAGCATTAAGCAGCTCGACTAGGGATTTAAGGTTATTAACGGCTTTTTGGGCCGATTCTTCCTGGGCTAATACTGCCACTTGTGCGAGGACATCCTCAGGATTACCGCGCAGGTGAAATAATTGTCGGGCTTGCTGCCGGAGAGTTTCGTTGGGATAGGGAAGATTTTCGAGGCTAACGTAGTCGAGAAGGGCTAAACAGCGTTTCACCTGTTCGCGTAAGGGAGCCGGAAAGGGAGAAAGTAGCGAACGAGTCAAACCCGCTTCTCCTAAAATAATCTGCCAGTTAGGGACGGCCAAACTATCGAAACAGTCGGCCAGGAGCAGTAAAATCTCGGCATCAGCTAGTAAACCGCCAGAAAAGAGCAGTTCTACCCCCGCTTGATAGAATTCCACTTGACGACCGTGATAACTGGCGCTAGGGCGACGAAAAACGTTAGCCCGATAACAGAGACGTTGGGGATAGGACTCCCCACTCATGCGGGTGACGGCACTACGGGCAATGGAAGCGGTTAATTCAGGGCGTAATCCCGATAGTCCTTGGCTATCCCCGTGGAGTTGGATTACGGTGGTGGGATCGATCGCACCGCCTGCGGTGAGGGTATCGAGCCATTCAATGGTGGAGGTGACGATCCTTTGATAGCCCCAACGCTGAAAGACAGACTGAAGGCGATCGTTAATCCAGCCTTTTTGGGTAACTTCTAGGGGTAATAAATCCCTGGTCCCCGCCGGGGGTTGATGAATCATGGGAGTTTGCTAATCAAAATCGGTGGCACTGGTCAGTCCTATTTCTTTTTACCACCAAATCGAGACCAAAAACCGCTATTGCGATCTCCTTCCCCTTTTTGTCCATTCTGATGTTGCACTTCAATATTAGGATTAACTACTTTATCTAGTTCCTGTTTACACTTAATCACCGTCGCATCTTGGGGGCTGGTTTGCCAGGCGCGATTGATATGAACCCGGGCCATGGAGGGTTGATTTTGTCGCAGGTAGGCTAAACCGAGCAGGGCGTGACAGATGCCGTTATCCGGTTCTTGCCGCAGGGCATCGCGCAATTCTCGCAAAGCTTGGGCGGGATTATTTTGGTCAAGAGAGGCTTGAGCGCGGCGAATATAGGCTTCTAGTGGCGATTCCTTGGCTTTAGCCCGGGCTGCCGTGGGGACAGTAGCCCCGACTAACTCGGACTGGTTAGGATTGCCTTGGGAGATAAAGACTTTCCGGGTGGTTTTCTTGTTGCCCTGACCTTCGGTTAACATCAGATAAACCAGATTGAGTTCACTGAGTTGGGCGATTTTCTGATAGGCATTTTCTAGGGCGGTATATTGATCGATCGCCAAAGATTGCAGGATTTTTTGATAGGCTAATTCATGGTTAGCGCTAGATTGGGCTAGTTTTCTAGCCGGTTCGCTACTGATGGTGATTTTACCCGAATCCCTCGCCATTGCCTTGCCCATTTCTGTTAAAACAAGGCGAAATTCTTCGCGAGACGGGTTGCGGCCGAGATGTTCGTAGGCAGGGTTAACTAATTTTGAGAGTAAATGATGAGCCTGTTCCCTTTCGGCGGGGGTGTAAGTGCGACAGGTATCGGGATGGAGTTTATGGGCGATTTTTAAGTAACGCTGGCGAATCTCCTGATGCTCGGCATCGATCGAGACTCCTAAAATAGCGAAGTGATCGATTAAATCAAATTGAAACAACCCCTGGGAAATTGGAAAAGTCATACAGCGGCTCCTATCTCTAATCAAAATGATAACGCCATAAATAGAGTTTGCTGAAAAAGTTTGTTGGTGGAGTTAGGAGTCGGTCGTCGGCCGCCGGTCGTCGGTGGGGGAAGTCAGAATAACAGAATGACCTCGCGCGCCTGGAAGCGGCACCCTTTGCGTTCTCGCATAGCGAGTGCTTTGCGTTCGCCTCCGGAAAGTGCCAGGGTTTTGAGTCCCTCGGCTCGATTTCTCAACGTTTGTTTCTGGCACTTTTTGGGGAAAAAAGTCCCCAAACCCTTTTCTAGCAAAGCTTATGCTGATATTCAGCCAACCCTAAATATTAAAAGGATTCAAACTGAAACCTCCAAGAGGCCGCTTTTTGCAGAGCTTGGCTTAAGGGGGTGTGAATCTGTCCGTTAGTGGCCAGAATTCGCCCCGTTTCCATCCTAAAAGGACTCTCATCATAGGCGCTAATTTTACCCCCAGCTTCTTCGATCAGAATAATTCCCGCGGCCATATCCCAGGGATTAATCCCTCGTTCCCAATAACCATCTAAGCGCCCACAGGCCACATCGGTTAAGTCTTTGGCAGCGGAACCGCTCCGGCGTACGCCTTGGCTCAGATGGGTCAGATAACAGAATTCGGCATAATTATTATCCTGGGTTTGACAGCGATCGTAGGCAAAACCCGTCACCAGTAAACTTTTTTCTAGTTCACTCGTCCGGGAGACATGGATGGGACGACGGTTCAGGGTGGACCCTAAACCCCTGGCTGCCCGAAATAGTTCCTTTCTAAAGGGGTTATAGATAACTCCCACTGCTGCTATCCCTGCGATCAGTAGTCCGATGGAGACGACGGATACGGGATAACCGTGGGCATAGTTGGTGGTTCCATCGAGAGGATCGATCGCCCAGAGATAGTCGCTGTCCGTCCCTGGCATTTTTCCCGATTCTTCCGCTAAAATCCCATGTTCGGGAAAGTGACGGCTAATAATTTTGAGAATTTCTCTTTCTGCTCGACGATCTATTTCCGTCACTAAATCGCCTGATCGCCCTTTTTCTTCTATTATCTCGATTTTACACCAATTATCGAGGATAATTGTTCCCGCCGCTAGGGCGGCTTCGCTGGCAATGTCTAGGTATTTTTCTAATTGGCTGCTGGTATCTGGCACGATTAATCCCTAATCTATTCTTCATCTAAGGGTAAACCAAAACGCACTTTGCCACGAGCAAAAAAGCGACCGAATTGCAGTTCATAGACTTCATCTTCGTCTTGGGTGGCTACTTCCATATCGCTGCGGGCATAACTAACACAAAGTAAAGCATAACCTCTGGCTTTTAATTCTGGTGATAGTCCGATCGCTTCTGGTTGGTGGATATCTCCCGATAATACCCTGACCGCGCAGCTGGTACAAGCTCCATTGCGACAGGAAAAGGGTAATTGATAGCCCTGTTTTTCCAGACTGTGGAGTATATAGTTATCCTCGGCAACGGTGGTGGTAATTTTTTCGCCCGTCTGACGATTGTGAACGGTGATTTGATAATATTTAGTCATAGTTTAGTTAGTCGGAAATTATAGATGCAATTCTAGATAGTTCTGAATTTAGTGGCTATTTTGGTCGGCTATCTTGATTATATCATCAATAATTGCTCGAATAGTTATCATTTTGACCAATGCTCCTTGACAACTGTTAACTTGTCTTGGGTCACTTGCCAATTTTTATGGCTCTTGAAAATTCATATTTTTTAATCTAACTGCACCGTCGATAATTGAGATTTCCTGGGAGCCAATTTGCACGATCGCATCTAGTCCCTTACCGATAATTTTAACTGCTGGGGGACGACTTTTCTGCACGGTCATCACCAGAAAAAAATCCTCGCTACCCGTGGCTAAAATGCGCTCACCTGTATTATTTTTCTCGACTTTTAAAGTCACGGGAGTGATAAAAGTTCCCTGCATAGTTGCCCGATTTTGAGTGATAGTAAAACTATTTTTTCCGAGAGTGACATTTCCCTGGGTATTCATCACCCAAGTTTTATTAATAAATTCTGGTTGCTCGACTTCACCTAATAATTTATCCATCAAGACGAATAATCCAGGGGAACCAGAGGAAAGACCGTAATCGACGGCGAAAGAGCGAACCAGAGCCACTTCTGCGGGTTCACCCTGAGCGGAGCCGAAGGGTGGATTAGCTCTTTTAACCCTGATTTTATCAGTTTTTAAGGTAATTACTCCCGAACCATCGGGACTAGATTGAAAAGATATCGGTTTTGCCTGTCGCCAAGGCGGTGTTTTCGGGAAAGTAACGGTATTTTCCGAATTCCAGTCGCCTTTTGACCCCTCAAAACTCGCCCAATGTCCTCCTAATCCCCAAATTCTCACACTAGCGACATCGGGAAAAGACCATCCCCCCACAAAAGGTTGCTGTTTGAGATAGATACTAGCGACAAAATCCTCTTCATTTTGCCACCGATTACGAAAAGTATAAAATCCCTTTTGTTGATCAACTAAAACGCGGGAAAGTTGGCGTTCGGGATTTTCTGGAATAAGATTAGATGGATAAGCAGCGAGAAGAAAAGGGGCAATATGAGGATAATGGGGGTGAAAAAGTTGTTTTTCTTGACCTTGTAATCGCCATTTTACTGCTGGTAGCAATGATTTATCGGTAATTCCCAATCCGATAGTTAATAAAGATACTCCTACAAACATCTGATGTCTGCCATAAGCAGGAATCAATAATTGACCATTCTTAGGGACAATTCTGGTTAAATAATGGGGGATTAATTGGGCTGCCGGGGAACCAGCTACTAAGTCTAATCCGAGACTATTTCGATACCCTTGCAGAAAAGGAAAAACAGCGAGAACCATGGGTTCGGTGCTGTATAAATCTCCCTCCGTGCCAAATCCTCGATCGCCGATAGCTGTGGTAAAATAGCGTTCGATGTGACGTTTGGCCATTTCCACCTGTGCAGAGGGAGAATAGAGAGGATCGGCTGGTACATCTTCCTTGAGAATCGCTAAACTGGCTAAACCTGCCGCACCTCTGGCCCGCGCATTCCAGTTACTAACTGCGTCTCCATTCCAGCCATTTTTGGGTGAATCACCTTTGAGAAGTTTTTTACTTTCACTGAATAACCAGCCAGTAATTTCCCGTTGGCGCTTTTCTCCCCAAAAATCATAACAAAGATCGTAGGCGAGAGCGACTCCGGCGACAATTGGCGATTGTTCTAAGATTCTCCTGCCCCGATTTTTACGGGTTTTTTCGAGAATTTCCCAGGCGGTTTCTGCTGATTTTCTATCTTGATTTAAAATTGCTAAAAAACAATGACCTGTGGCATGATAACCCCCATTAGGCACATAACCATCGTAATAAATTTTTTCCTGTAAACTGTTGTTTAATTGGGCGATAATAGTTTGACCGATGGGAGTTTTCGCTTTTTCTCTGAGATTAGTTAATTCTGACTTGCGAAAGATTAAACGGGGATGTTCTCGCGCTTGTAGGGGTTGATGATTAGGGACAGGATTAGGCCATAAAGGGGAAATTGTGCCATTAACTGTGTTTTGTAGTCTTCTTCCCCCTAAAGTACCTTGATAACTGCCGATAAGTTGGTCTTGGTAGGGGACAATTTCGATATTATAGATAGCTTCCCTGACTTCCGCTTGCCAAGGGTGAGTTTGAATGTTCATTTTCACCTGTAATCGCCAAGCATTGTCTAATTTAATCGTTTTTACCGTACCTTGGTGATCCACTTCTTTGTTAAATTTGGGTGCGTATCCCCACACCGATGGCTGACAAACGGCACGATCGCATCTTAAATCTAGGGTAAGATATTGATAAACGGGTTTATCTTGCCACAGTTTCCAAACGCCATGTTTCAGGGTTAAACGAAGATTGCCGGTTAATAATTGCGGCTCTATGGTTTCTTGACTAGGTGCGCTTGTACCACTTAGCCAAAGTAAGGGAATCGCCGCTAAAAAAGGAGATATTTTCACAGTAAACAAGCTAGGGGGAATATAAGGTATTCTAGGAAGAATAATTTCCAAATAAATTGGTAAAATCGGCTGATTTCGCTTTTATCTTCTAAATTTACTCCGCGACTACGCCACCAAAGAAGAAGAAGTAGGAGCAGATGGGCGACAATGGCCAGAGAAGAATTAATTCCTGTTATCCCCAAGAGGCCGACGGCAATCATCCCTGCATAACACAGCGAAATTGTCAAGAGGGAAATTATTAAGATTTTTTGAGGACCGAGAAGGAGGGTAAAAGTGGTAATTTGGTAAATGCGATCGCCTTCTAGGTCAGGAACATCCTTAAAAATAGCGATCGCAACGGTGAAAACGAGAACAAAAGCTGTTAAAACCCAGATCGAGGGATAGATAGACTGATTTTGATTAATAACTGTGTTGTAGTGGCGAAAAAGACCTAAATTGACGATGACACCCCGGACGGTAAAAATACAGAAGGCGGACCAGAGGGGAAAGCGTTTTAAACGCACTGGTGGCAAGGAATAGGCCGTACCGATGAGTAAACTAATCCCCACGGTGATTAACAGCCAAAAACCACCGATAAAAGCCAGTATAATTGCTAAAATACCGCTAAAACCCACGATTAACCCGCCTGTTAACCGAGAAAATTCGCCCTTGGCTAGGGGAAGATGGGGTTTATTGATTTTATCGATGTCGATGTCTTCCAACTGATTTAAACCGACGATATAGACATTACCCGCAAGACAAGCAGCCCAAGTGAGCAATAAAACCGACCAATGGCTAAAAAAATCGCTAATATTGCCTAAAGCAATTAAATACAGACTTAAAACACTGAAAGAAGTGCCGATAATCGTATGGGGACGGGAAAATTTCCAGAGACTCCCTAACCAGTGGAGAAAGTTAGGCCGGGGATGGTTAACTGGAAGAAAAGGAGCTTGATTCATCGGACCTCTGGTAAAAATCAAAAATTGTCGTGGTTGGTGAGGAGTCAGTGGTCAGTAGTCGGTCGTCAGGAGAATTACGAGTGAATAATAATCAATTAAATGGTCTATTTAGATATTTTATGCCACTTAATCCTTATTTTTGACGTTTTTAAACCCTCAAAAATCAATTAGGCAAGAGGTCGATCAAAAAAAATCAATCCTAGGGCAAGTAATCTGTTAAAATGATAATCCAGACTCAAACCCTGTGGAGAGGTGGCAGAGTGGTTGAATGCGGCAGACTCGAAATCTGCTTTAGGGTCACACCTAACGTGGGTTCAAATCCCACCCTCTCCGTTGAACTGATAATTTGGTGCTGTCATTCTCAGCTATAATTTTTTGTCAACTATCTTAAGAGATAAGTAGTCGTGCAAAATTAATTTCCTAGTGAAGATAGGCAAGAGGCAAGGGGCAAGAGGCAAGAGGTGGTTAGATATGTGTAATTAATTTTGCTTAGGTACTTATAAGTAGCGAGACACAATTAATTACAGATAAGCTAAAACGCATCTAAGATGCGTTTTAGCAAGGCAGGAGGAATAAGCGGTTGAGAGTTTTTTGAATTATCAAGATATGTAACTTAAGTGCGTCTAAGCTTATCTAACTGTCTCTTGCATGAGTGCCTATCGTAACCAAGAAGTTAATTTTGCCCTATTACTTAGCTTTGTCGTGGGTGGTTTTGGACTGGTGACTAAATTTAGACAATAAAAATAAACCCTGATTGTTAAGAGCAAAAGCTTTTCTACTCTCCTCCACTTCTTCACTTTTTCATGGCTAGGGTCAAACCATCACCAATAGGAATAATACTGATATTTACCCGTTCATCCTGCTGAATTTTGGCATTAAGTGAACGGATAATTTTGGTGCGATTATCGGTGTTATCGTCCGTTGCTACCCGTCCCGACCAAAAGACATTATCGATAGCGATAATTCCGCCCGTTCTGACCAATTGTAACGCCTGTTCGTAGTAGCGATCATAATTACTTTTATCGGCATCGATAAAGACAAAATCAAAACTATTACTTTCTCCTGCGGCGATTAATTGATCTAAAGTCTCCAGGGCTGGGGCAATTCTTAAATCGATTTTAGCGGCGACACCGGCCTGCTGCCAATAACGGCGGGCTATACTGGTATATTCTTCGCTTAGATCACAGGCGATCAGCTTGCCTTCCGGGGGTAAAGCTAAGGCCACCACTAGAGAACTATAACCGGTAAAAACCCCTATTTCTAGGGTTTTTTTCGCCCTGATCGCCTGTACTAAAAAAGCCATAAACTGACCTTGTTCGGGGGCAATCTGCATGACTGCCAGGGGTTGAGAGGCAGTTTCTTGACGTAACTGAGCTAAAATCGGGGGTTCTCGCAGACAGATAGATTGATAATAGGAATAAAATTGTCGATCGAGTCCAAGAGTTTGATTAGCCATAAAAAAATTGCTAGTGGATGAAGTTATCGGGTAGAATTCTGGGTAACCTGAAGCTAGAGAGAGCGTATTGGTTGACCAAAAAGGAAGACTTGGCAGGAAGCAAATCATGATGAAACCCGACTCGGATCATCTCTTTAACGAAGATCTCGAACAGTTGTTAGAGAGTTTAGAAGACAAAGACAGCGACGGTGAGGAGGCTCTAGACGAACTCAGCTTTTTATTTGAGCAGAGTTCCTCTCCGGCAGCCAGGTCTGGGGCTTCTCTTGGCCAAACCCCGTCTTCCTTGCCCTCAGAACGGGAATTACGGGAACTTTTTGGCGGTAGCATCAATTGGGAAGAAGCCGCCACTAATGATCTTTATTTTACCCGTAGGCCTGCGCCAAAGTCAGAAGCAGAAGATGGGGATGATCTGGAATCTCGGCTGTTAGAAAATGCAGCAGTCCGGGACTCAGAAGCAATTATAACCATCAGCAACCCCAATTTTTACGACAGCCTTGAAGACTTAGAAGCTTTTCTGGAAAAACCCACTCCACGAGCGCAATCGCCACTGCCAGACATCTTTGAATCCCTAGAAGCCCTCCTCTCGGAATCCACGGCAGTGGAACGGGAGGCTGGGGCGGAACATCTCCAACGGTTAGAATCACTGGAACTTGCCACAGAAAGCCACCCAGAGAATAAATTCAAGGATTTAGAAAAACTCCTCAAAGAAAGCAGTCAGGTGATGGGAGGAGTTCCGGCCTCCAGTTTCAGTCCACCAGCACGGTTAAATAACGGGCGTCCCCTTGTCAGTAAAGCTTTTGAACAGACGATGCGGGTGCCGATCAAACAATTGGATAACCTCAGCAATCTGATCGGGGAACTGGTGGTTAAACGCAATTGCCTTGAACAGGAACAGAAGGACCTGGGTCTCTTTTTGGATAATTTGCTTAACCAAGTCCAAAAACTCAGCGATGTGGGCAGTTGGCTGCAGGATCTCTATGAAAGAACCCTCCTAGAAGGGGCTTTGCTGGCTAGTCGCAATTCCCGCGGTGCCATCGGTTACGGTAGAGTTAAGGGAGAAAATCAGGGCGATTCGGCTATGACCGGCAAACAAGATGCCCTAGATCTCGACCAGTTTGATAATGATTTCCATAAAAAAGCGCAAAATATAATCGAATTGATCGTGCGAGTGCGAGAATCGGCCTCTGATCTTCAATTTGTCGTCGATGAAACCGATCAGGTGATGCGTAGTCTGCGACAGGTTACCACCCAACTACAGGAAGGGATGACCAAATCCCGCATGGCTCCCTTTAGTGAAACTGCCGATCACCTACCCCGGGCAATTCACGATCTGTCCCTGGAACTGCATAAACAAGCCAAATTAAAA
Organism: Microcystis sp. LE19-8.1F; assembly: GCF_027531715.1. NCBI lineage: Bacteria > Bacillati > Cyanobacteriota > Cyanophyceae > Chroococcales > Microcystaceae > Microcystis > Microcystis sp. LE19-8.1F. The sequence continues at coordinate 14,337 of NZ_JAPZSO010000004.1, forward strand.
GTGGAAGGGGGTGATGTTCTCATCGATCAGATGCTCCTTGAACATCTCCTTAGTCCCATGACCCATCTGGTCAACAATGCGATCGCCCACGGCATTGAATCACCCCAAGAACGCATGGCTAAGGGGAAACCTGCCCTCGGTACGATCTCTGTCCAGGCATTCCTACAGGGAAATCAAACCGTGATCACCGTTAGTGATGATGGGGCCGGTATTGATGCGAATCGGGTTAAACGCAAGGCGATCAAAAAAGGACTAATCAGCGATCGGGAAGCTCAACACCTCAGTCCCCAAGAAGTCTATGAACTCCTCTTTCGCCCCGGTTTTAGTACCAAAGATCAGGCCGATGGTATTTCCGGTCGTGGGGTGGGTTTAGATGTGGTGCGTACCAGTGTAATCGATGTGCGCGGGACCGTTACTATTGACTCGGTACTGGGCAAAGGAACCACTTTTACCATCCGTTTACCCCTAACCCTGAGTATCTGTAAGGCCCTCTTTTGTGTTAGTGATCGTGCGCGCATCGGTTTCTCCAGGGACGAAGTGGAAGAAGTCCTCCTCCCCAAAAGCCTGGAGGTCAAGGTGGGAAAGGTGGAAGAGGTGAAAGAGGTGAAGATGAGCTTTTACCAGCCCAGGGATATCCAAATGGATATGGATGGACGGCGCTGCGTTTTCTGGCAAAATACTTTACTACCTTTCCAACCCCTGAGCGAGTTGCTTTCCTACAATCGGCGGGTCGGTCGCGGTAGTTTTTACACCGGCAAACAGGAGGAAGACTCTTTTTCGATCGTGATCCTGCGCGGTGGTAATAATCTCTTGGCAGTGCAGGTAGATCAAGTGATCATGTCAGAGGACCGATTCCGAAGCTCGCTACCGGAAATCGTCATCAAACAGATCGAAGGACCGATTCCGAAAACGGTTGGGATTGCTGGGGCGACGGTTTTAGGCGATGGTACGGTGATGCCCATCGGCGATGTGTTAGAGTTAATCGACATTGCCCAGGGTCGTCTGCGTACCGATAAGGGGAGTCCTTGGCGCCAACCAGCCCCCCCCGTAGAGGTGGGAACTGGCCAAAAATCCGAGACTATGGTGCTGATTGTCGATGATTCGATTACTGTCCGGGAATTGCTCTCTTTAACCTTTAGTAAAGCCGGTTATCGTGTGGAACAGGCCCGGGATGGTCAAGAAGCTTGGGAAAAATTACGCGGCGGTTTGCCCTGTGATATCGTTTTCTCCGATATCGAGATGCCCCGCCTGAATGGCCTGGAATTACTGTCTAATTTGCAAAAAGACCCCCGATTAGCGGCGATTCCCGTGGCTTTCTTGACTTCCCGAGGAGCGGACCTTCATCGCAAGGAGGCGGCGAAATTAGGAGCTAGTGGTTATTTTACCAAGCCCTGCCCGGACAGAGATTTACTCTCGGCAGCTGAAAAAATGATTGCGGGGGAAGTGTTACTAGCTGATAGTATTAAAGCGGCTCGTAATCAGCCTTTATCCTCTCCTCTGGTCTTGATTGTCGATGATTCGGTAATAATGCGAGAAATGTTAACGATTTCTTTTGTTAAAGCTGGTTATCGCATTGAACAGGCCCGGGACGGTTTAGAAGCATGGGAAAAATTACGGGCCGGATTAGCTTGTGATCTGATTCTCTGCGATATCGAAATGCCGCGCCTGAATGGGTTAGAATTGCTCTCTTGTCTGCAAGAGGATGAACAACTTCAGGGGATACCAGTAGCGATGGTTACCGCGCAAGGGGCGCAAAAAATGCAGCATCTCGCCGCTGCTAAAGGGGCAAAAGGTTTTTTTGTCAAGCCCTATATTGAGAGTGTTTTACTGTCGGCAGCCCAACGTTTGATCGCTGGTGAGGTATTAATCCAAAAAGAAAGTCTTGTAGATTAAGTTCAGTGGGACTTAAGTTTTATCGAGGAGAATTTCTACTAAGGTTTTTACCGTTTTCTCTAACTGTTCAACCCGCTGCTCTAAACTAAGAGAAGGATCGGGAGGTTTTCAACCATGAATCCCTCGCAAAAATGCCTCCCGCATTGTCCTGAAATCCCAAGTGCAAATGGTCAAGGAGAAACCATTGAAGAAGTCAAAGAAAGCTTAAAACCTTTAGCTGATATTCGTCGAGGACTACCAAAAGAAGCGATCGAGGAAACAATTTCCCTATGAACAAGATGATTTAATCAGTATTATTCGATATAGACAAATTGAAAAAAGACGAGAAGAAATCGCCAAAAATATCCATCAAGTGCGTCAATACTACCAACAAGGGAAAGTCTTTCGGGGAAACATTGATGATATTATCGCAGAATTAAACAATGACTAAATTAATTCTAAGCTCATCCTTTAAACGAGCTTTTAAGATAATCATTAAAAGCCGACCCGATTTAAAAAGCAAAATTGAGGCTAAATTAAGATTACTTGCTGACGATTTAATTATCTTTTCTATAAGTATGCTACAGGTTTTGAAAAATGTTATTACAAGGGTAAACGAGGCATTTTTTGCAGATCAAAATGGTCGATTTATTCTAGGGTTCTCATGAGAGACATTCTAGATTCTGATCCGCTTAATCAACAATGAGTTAATTGCGTCTAACTGATATGAGAACTACGATAAATTTAGCTTATGATTTCAAATCTCGCTGAGTCCACCAGCTTAATACTATTATAATTGTCTGGATTTTCAAACTCGAATTTCCATAAATAATATATATTTGATTTCTTAGCAAAAAATAGTGTAACAATTTTCTTTTTAGTATGCAGTTGCCATTGTCTAGATGGATAATATAACTGTCTGATAATTACATTGTCTATACTTAAGTTTTTGGCTTCAATCAGGACAATTTGGTTCTTGCCTTCATATCCTGCATCCACCTCTGTTTGTACACCTTTAATCTTAAGAACATGATCATTAATTTTTAGTGTAAATTCAGGGGTATATTTTCTACCACGAATGGTTAATACTAGGCTATTATCTTTGATAAAGTGACGAATTAGACTCGATGCGTAAGCGAAGTCCAGATGTTGCATTTCTGAATCACCTATCAAAGAAGTTTCTAATTGAAAATCTAATAAAGTTCGATAATTTTGTATGGGTGTTTCTATGATAGGAATATCAACATAACCCTCGCCCTTTAAGATCACATACTCTCCATTCTTGACTGGTAAAATAAACAATCCTAGCTTTTAAAAAACTTCTGGACGGCTTTCTCTTGTATCTTGTTTACATAAAATTCTTACTTCTCTTTCCCCTGTAGTTTCAAAATGTTTTGTGGCTGCCTTAATCTGTTCAGCCTTAATAAAATAAGGATGATTACAAAAATCATAATCGTGCAATTTATATATATCGAATACAGCTTGCCACCCTCGATCTCTTGAAGAAATATTTTTATTCATGTCCTCTTTTCTGTTAGGCTTAATTTTTGTCAATTATTGATCAGTAATTCCCAGATTTCTCCCCTATTATTGCCCTGGGAATTGATATTTCGTCGGGCTTTTACCCTTTGAATATTATAATTTTTATATAAATCATCAAAAAAATTGTTGTCAGAGTCAAAGTTTTTAACGTCGGAATTGCTTAAAATAAATTTATAACCAGCCTGATCCACTCGATCAATAAATTGTTTTAATCGTATTTGCTCCTCATCGTTAAAATCTTCTTTAGTATAAGAGGTAAAAGCTGATGTTTTTTTAATCGGTTTATAGGGAGGATCAAAATAAAATAAAGTCTTGTTATTGGCATAATTTAGGGTTTGGACAAAATCCCCTTGTAGGATCGTCACTTTCTGTAAATGATGGTTGACAGCTAATAAGTTTTCTTCATTGCAGATCAATGGTTTGACATATTTTCCAAAAGGGACATTAAAAAGTCCTTTGCTATTGACTCTATAAAGTCCATTAAAACAAGTTTTATTGAGAAATAATAACAAAACTGTTTTTTCTATATCGTCATCGCAGCTGCGAGAATTAAATTCTATTCTTTTATCCAAAAAAAACTTTTGTTGTTCCTCTAGATTTTTAAGTTCATAAAAATCCTGCTGAATTTTTTTTAGCTTGACTATTAATTCTTTGACATTATTTTTAATAACATTATAAGCCATGATTAAATCAGGATTGATGTCATTAATAATAACTTTTTGGACAGGATAAAAATTATTTAAGATTGAGAATAAAACCGCCCCACCTCCGACAAAAGGTTCAATGTAGTTAAACTGACAATCTTGAGAAATCTGGGAATTAATCAAAGATAGAATATTGGGAACCAGTTGAGTTTTGCCTCCCGCCCACTTTAAAAAAGGTTTGCCGCTAACTGTTTTCCTTCGAGACAAAGAAGTGGTCATTATTCCTACCAGATTATCCTAATTTATTCAATTTACAGCGCAATTCATGAAAACCTGATCAGAGAATGCGTTACGCTGGGCTAACGCATCTGAATATCCAATATAAGTAACTGATTATAATTAAATTGAAGATAGATTTTGGGTTTGATCCCCCCTGCCCCCCTTAATAAGGGGGGTATCGGACAATTTTTAACACCTACCTACTTATCTATTAGATATCAGAAAGGTAAACGGGGCATTTTTTTCAATACTGATTCAATTTGGTTGATTAAATCCAGCAGACGATTGCCATCCAGATGAACCTCGCTGGTGGGATAATTGTCGAGGACTTCGATGATTTGAATCTCGTTATCGTTGAGGGCAGAAGTGACTAGGGAACCGCGTAAAGCTTGCCGACTAGCGGCTCGATTGGGGGTGTGGACAATTTCGGCGGCATAGTCTAGCAAACTTTCGCCAAAAAAACTATTAAGAAATTTGGAAAGAAAGACGGCATCCACCGCTACCCGACGATTAAGGATTTTGCGGAATTCTTCGGGTTTTTGGTTAGCCATCTTTAATTGTGCCGCTAAAGCGGGAGCTAATTCGCCTGTTTCGCTCAATTGCTTTAATTCTGATACCGATACGGACCCTTGGAAGATGTAGTATTTGATGATAGCTGATTCGGCGGCTGACAAAGACTGACAAACACCGAGAAAGATAGATATTCCTAGGGGAAGTAAAAGATTTTTGAACATAAACCAAAGGTGCAAAACAAGCGATAAGCGATCGGGATGATTGACTCATTCTAGCGGGATTGGTTGCCGCTTAGGAAAAACTTAAGACGGGGTTGATTATCTAGAGATGAATTTTTTAGTCACCCAACTAGGAGCAGAAAGCTGATAGCTTAATGCTAATCATTAATTTACATTCGCGAGAGGGCAGCGATTTTCGCTAGTTTATCTTTTTCCAAACCGTTGAGATCCTCTAGCTTTAACCATCCTTCCTTTAATAGTTGAGCAAAGACAAAAATTAGGGAAGTATAGCGATAGTCATATTTACCATCAATCTGATGTCGTCGGGCGCTTAGATAATCGTGCATTTGCCAGATATCATCTAAAACCGTGATCTGACCAGACTGTTCTTTAATATGTTCTATTAAAGTGCTAGTTTCTCGCTGATAGGCTTTTTGGAAAGCAGTTTGAGCAATTTCTTGTTCGGTATCTGACCAAATTATTTCACTCATAGGCATGATTTTAGTTTTAGGGATGATAATTTTTGGTTTTTGAACTACCTCGACTCTTTTCGCCGACACCTGTTAAGAATGATGTTTAGTTATTCTTACCTAGATCGGAGAAGAAACCGGTGTATTTACCAATTTTTTTAAGTCAGCCTTTTAATTGTAGAAAAAAAAGAGTTCACTTGACAAGGAACTCTAATAAGTTTCATCAGAATTTTTAATGATTTCTCTCAGTAGCTATTTAGCCACGGGCAAAGTTTAATAATTCTTTCGGAGAAGCTAATAAATCGATCGCTACGAAGAAAATTTTATTATCAGGAGTTAGGAGGAAGCGCCATGCCATATTCATACCCACACCTGCACCAAACCAGGGGGTTTGTACTTTTCCCGTCACTTTAATCTGAGTAAAACCGTCATCGGCGGGTTCCACTACGCCGCATTCGGGGATTAATTTCAAATTTTGGCATTCTTCCCGGAAAAAGCGATATACTGCCTCTTTACCGACGATGGGACGTTGGAAAGGTGGTTGCAGAGCGCCGTCAGGGGTGAATAATTCAATTAATACATCAAAGTCATTAGCGTTGAGGTTGTCCATATAGTTGAGGACGGTGGCATTGGTAACGCCTTCAATGCTAACTTTGGTCCGTTCGGCAATATTTTGGGGAGGAACCACGGGTTCGGAAATACGGTTATAATCGCCCAGTTTCTTGGGATCATAGCCCATATCGACCACACAATTCCGCAGAACGGTGATTTGTTGTCCCGACTCTAATTTTTTAATCCCGTCTAAAACGGCACTAGCATTAGCGGATAGTTGATAACCCTTGGGAATTGGGGCAACACTGCCATCTTCCATCCATTGTCCTAATTGATACCAGAATCCCAGTTTGATATTAGCAGACCAAGTGCCGTAGGTACGACAAATCGGGGTGTCAGCATGGTTGGCTAAGTCGCACATCACCTGCGATTGTTGCAAGGGTGACATCTGCCGAATTTCATTCATGGTTTTTTCGGCAAACACCATACTAGCAGCGCCGGGGGCGGCAACGGTGATGGTTTTGCCCATTTCTAGGTAGGCAAACCAAATCAAGGCTAGTTGATCTTCGGTATTCAGCTGATTGAAACGCGCAATCGTGGCGGGAACCACATCCGCTGATAGCGTGTTGGGGAAAATGCTCCGCGCTGATTCGATCGTAAACGGCATAGATTCACCTTGAAGTAAAGTTTTGTATCAATTTACTCTCATTCTATCATATTTGCGCCCCAAGGCAGCACCGATGGAGAAACTTTCCCAAAAAAAGCTGTACTTTAGATCACACTTGCCCGGGATTATCACTAAATCTTAATGGTTGAACAACTGTTCCATCACTTATTTAGGGTTTGCGGCAGCAGCGAGCGATCGCTGTTTGGCGATGCTAGATAACCGAAAGTATCTCTAAAGGATGATTTTTGCTGCTCTAACTCGTTTTCAACCCAGGACTACTCTTGATGATCCCTAGTTTTTTCTAGCATTTCTCACCCCGTAGCAGGCCGTAAATTTCATCCGTATAGTCATAAAACTGAGCTTGTCGTTTAATTTTATAATTACGATCTACGGGTAAATTAATTGTTAATTCTCGTTGTATAGTCCCCGGCCTAGCACTCAAAACATAAATACGTTGAGCCAAAAAAACCGCTTCATCCACATCATGGGTAATCATTAAAATACTACACCTAATTTTTTGCCAAATTTCAATTAAATATTCGTGCATTCTTTCTTTGGTTTGTACATCTAAAGCCGCAAAAGGTTCGTCCATTAATAAAACTTTGGGATGACAGGCAAGAGAGCGGGCGATCGCCACCCGTTGTTTCATCCCACCCGATAGTTCTCTAGGGTAAGCATTAGCGAATTGGGTTAAACCGACAATATCCAGATAATAACAGGCTACTTCCCAGCATTCTTTTGTCGATAATCCCTGTAGTTTTAAGCCAAATTCAACATTTTTTTGGATCGTCATCCAGGGATAGAGTGTATAATTTTGAAAAACCATGCCGCGATCGGCTCCTGGCCCTGTCACTTCAACACCATCAACGGTAATTTTGCCGGAAGTGGGCAGCTCTAAACCCGCAATCATTCGCAACAAAGTCGATTTTCCCGAACCAGAGGCCCCGACCGCACAGACAAATTCAGCACTTTCAACGTGTAAATTAATATCTTTCAGAGCGACCACAGCACCTCGTTTAGTGGTGAAAATTTTATTGAGTTGAGTAATTTCTAAGTGCATTAAGGTTCTTCTCTTATCATTAAAATAACTTTAGTGGTGACAGAATAAACTCTGTGCTTGAGTTTTTAGATTAACGAGTAATTGACCATTTACAAGTCCAATGCAAAAGCAAGCGAAAACTTAAATCTAGGGCAAAGCCAATAATTCCCAGGACAATTAAACAGGCAAAAATTTCATCGGTTCTCAGAAATTTCTGGGCCAATAAAATCCGTTTGCCTAAGCCATTATCGGCCGCCACCAATTCCGCCACCACTACCAAATTCCAGGCGGCCGCCATATTAACACGAAAAGTATCGATAATATTAGGAATAATATAGGGAGTAATCACTTTAAATAAAACCTGTTTTCGCGTTCCTCCAAGGGTATAAGTTACTTCGATTAATTCACGGGGAATAAACTTGACCGCATCCATAATCATCAGAGTATTAAAGAAAATTGTCCCGATAAAAATGAGCATAATTTTTGACGTTTCTCCAATACCCAAATAAATAACCAATAGGGGAATAAAAGCAGGAGCGGGCATATAACGTACAACGCCAATAATCGGCTCCATTAAACTGCGAATACTCGGAAAAGTTCCCATTAAAATCCCCAGGAGAATAGCAAACAATCCTCCCAAAAAAAAGCCCCCAACTACTCGTAAAAAACTGGTAATAGTATCTTGAATTAAAAAGCCCTGTTCTGCCAATTTTCCTAAGGCCTGAATAACGGCTAAAGGAGAAGGCAAAAATACGGATTCAATGCCCGCAAAACTAGAGATTAGTAACCAGAAAATAAGCGGGACAATAATAGAGGAAACCATTAAAGTCCACTTTAGGGATTCGGGAATATCCTCGGTAATCCGCCAAAAAGTGCTTTGAGGAAGCGTTTTAGGTGTTGTGGTCATGGTATTTTCAAAAGAAAAGAATAATTTTGATAGCCAATATCACCCAGTTAAGTAGTCGTGCAAAATTAATTTCTTGGTTAGGATAGGCAAAAGGCAAGAGGCAAAAGGCAAGAGGTAGTTAGATATGTGTAATTAATTTTTCTTAGGTACTTATCAAACAATTCTTGAAGTCAACTTATCTCCCTAATCAATCTTGTAGATAATGATCGAGGGGCTAATTAGGCTTTTTTGTCTTGATTTGCCAACGCCTTGACAAATTGGGCATCGAAAATGGTTGTTAGATCGGGGACTTTTTTAATAAAGCCAACTTCCCTCATAAAATCAGCCATTTTTTGAGCGGCAAAGGGCATATTTTTCATGGTTTTACCAGGACTAAAGGCTTCTAGGTTTTCTTCTAAGGTGAAAAACTTCGTTCCCTCTTTATATAAGTCCAATTCTTCTGGGCTAATGCCGGCACGCTTGGCCATAATCTCATCGGCTTTTTGGGGATTTTTAGCCATAAAGTCTCGAACCTCAAACCAGGTTTTGACAAGAGCCTGAACCTGTTCTGGTTTTTCTTTTATTAATTTGGCACTGACAACTAATAAATCAGGAATAGCACCGGGAAAAGCTTTAGAACTAATTAATTCTTTAGAACCTTTTCTTTTAAGGGCTGTTGACCAAAAAGGTGGAAAAGCACCAACTGCATCTACTTTTCCCGATGCAAAAGCGGCAGCAGCAGCCCCTGTTTCCATGGGGACAATTTGCACATCTTTACGGCTCATTCCCTCTTTTTCTAGGGCTAAACTGAGGAGAAAGTCACCGACAACGCCTTCTTCGACTGCAACTTTTTTGCCTTTTAAATCTTGAATAGTTTTAATCTCTTCTGTGACAATAATTTTATCATTTCCTGACGAATTATCATTGACTAAAACAGCAACTTGACCATTCACTGCATCTCCTGCAAAAGCGATTGTATCGTTGAGAGTTTGACTATTTCCATCTAATTGTCCGGCGGCCAAAGCTTGTAAGGATTCAAGATAACCATCAAACCATTTCATTTGAACATTAGCCCCATTTTTAGCAAATAATCCCTCTTCTTCAGCGATCGCCCATGGCCACCAACCGGCCCAGTTACTATAACCAATGACAATCGGGGCAGTATTACTCAGAGAACTACTTGCATTGGGGGTTTGCTGAGGAGCTTGATTGCAACTAACGGTCAGGAGTAAGCTACTAAAAAAAACGAGAGGTAAGGAGAAAAAATTGCGCCGTTTCATAGGTAATAGCCTTTAGAGATGACAGATAGTAAAACAGAAATAAATCTCAAAAACTGTTACTGATTAACAATTCAAGAACCTAGTCCTATTGACTTGGCTTTTTAGCCAATTTAACCACTCTTCTAAACCTTCTCCTGTTTGAGCAGAAAGAGCAATAATCTTTACATCGGGATTCATGGAGCGAACATTTGCTTCTAAACGTTTTAAATCAATCTCTAAATAAGGAGCCAGATCTAATTTGGTAATAATCAGACAATCCGCTTCTTGAAACATAATTGGATATTTGAGGGGTTTATCTTCTCCTTCAGTAATACTTAATAGAGCAACTTTAGCGTGTTCCCCTACCTCAAATTCGGCGGGACAAACTAAATTTCCCACATTTTCCACCAACAATAAATCAAACTCTTTGGGGTTATAATCTTCTTGGAAACGATGAATTCCCCCGGCTACCATTTTGGAATCTAAGTGACAGGAGCGACCCGTATTAATGGCAATTACCGGAACTCCATATTGTCTCAGGCGCTCTGCATCTAGTTCTGTAGTCATATCGCCTTCAATAACAGCCATTTTTAATTGATCTTTTAAGGCTGCGAGGGTTTTTTCCAATAATACAGTTTTACCCGCACCGGGACTACTCATCAGGTTTAAACAGGTAATGCCCCACTCGTCAAAATGTTCCCGGTTGTGATCGGCTCCTGCTTGATTGGCATGAAGTAGATTAATTTCTAGGGCCGCGTCAAAAGTTTGGTGCATTTTAATTGAGAATGAATAATTAATCATCGAACTTGTAAAAGCGATCGCCCAACTTTGTTTAAGAATCTAAAGAATATTCAATGTGGTCAATTTTTAACTCTCGACCTGAACGAATATCCTCCATCGGTGATCGACAAATTGGGCAGGAATATTGCTGGCCAATTTGGGGTTGATAATCCTTTTGGCAGCAATGACAATAAGCAATTAGGGGAATATTTTTAATGGCTAATTCCACGCCAGCAAGAAAAGTATTGGCAGTTTGAACTTCAAAGGCAAATTGTAAACTGACCGGTTCCACACAGGTAAATTCACCAACCATGAGATGAATTTTTTCAATTTTGAGCTTTTCAGGTTGGCTATCATACCAATCTCGAACTGTCATAATTAACGCCTTGGTCATATCAGTTTCGTGCATAGGAAATTACTGCCAGGGTTCGTCAACGGCCAGATTGGCATCAGGATGAATATAATAGGGCTTTTCTTTACGCGGTAATTGACCTGAAATAACCAGATGGGCCATGGCATCACAAATAACACGGGTAGCCATCAAAGAGGTCATATCACTAATATCGTAGGGAGGGGAAACTTCCACCACTTCCATACCACAAATGGGAGCTTTTTGGATAATTTTACCTAATAAAGCTAAGGCTTCACGGGGTAATAAACCGCCAGGTTCTGGCCAACCCGTACCGGGGACAAAACCGGCATCAATGCAATCAATATCAAAACTGATCCAAACGCAATCCGTACCATCTAAAGCTCGTTCTAAGGCAAATTCGGCGGCGGCATCAATGCCTCGTTCCACAATGTCGGTGACGGTCAAAATATTAGTGGCCCGCTCGCGGCAAACTTTAACACCTTGACGGGGAACTTGCCAACCACCAATCCCTAATTGGACGAGATTTTTAGCAGGAGCATTTTTCATATTGGTGGCATGAAACCAGGGGCAAGTGTGCATCCGTTCATCTAAATCCGTTTCCTGGGTATCCACATGGCGATCAAAGTGAATAATACCGACTTTTTTATCCCCTAAATGCCGACAAATACCCCGCACTGTCGGAAAACCAATGGAATGATCACCCCCTAAAATAATCGGCAAGGCGCCGGAACTAAAGACATGGGCAACCCCCTTAGAGATTTGATCAAAGGACTTTTCATTATTAGCAGGAATGGTGAAAATATCCCCCAAATCACAGAGCGTAATTTGTTCGCGCAGATCTACTCCTAATTCAAAATTGTAGGGCGTATAAAGGGCCGAAATCCGCCGAATTCCCTGGGGTCCAAAACGAGTTCCGGGTCGGTAAGTTGTCCCCGAATCATGGGGAACACCGACGATTGCCACGTCATAATTGCCCACATTCCGCACATCTTCCAAATAGGGGGCCTTCATAAAGGTGTTAATTCCCGCATAGTGGGGTAACTCACCCCTGGAAAAGGTGGGAATACTGCGATCGCGAATACTATCGGCCGCCTCTAAACCGTAGGTTAACCCCTGAGAAACTTCCTGTTGCCAACCGGTTAGGGGCAAATGGCGTTCTTTTTCTAGGGCCTGTTGAGCTTCGGTTAAATGCGGGGGTTGAAAAGTAGATTCCTCGGACATCATTTCACCTCAAAATACAATAACCCGGGAGTCTTCAAAGACACTGCCTCAAAACAGTTATCCTTAAAGTCTCCCGGGCTTTTATCCCGCCGTGTAGCCAGCTTAGATGGAAAAAATTTTTGATTCGATCATTTAAGACTAGCTTGCTCCTCTCGGACCTGACATTTAAAGAAGTTTAAATCGGAACCCTAGAAGCAATTTCTTTGACCTTAGACGATCTCAATCCCAAAAACAGTATCATAGACTACATAAAAGGGATTTTTCCCGCTTAAATATGGTTTGCTGAAAAAGTCTCTTGGTGGGGGCAGGGTGTGGGCTGTAGGGTGTAGGGTTTTACCAGTTTTCAGGTGGTCAACTACCTAATTTTCAGGGAAAAAGTGCCTAAATTTTGGCGTTGTCAGATCAGAATATGAAGAATGAATTGCGACACAACGAAAGCCTTGCTCTTAAAGCGTTGTCAAGTCTGCTCTGACGCGCCATAAATAAACTTGACAACGCCGGTCATTTTTGGTAAACTCCTGGGCAGTTTCAAGCGCAACAACACTTTTAGGAGGCATTTAGTTGTGACATTAGCAAAACTAATCAAAAACTTCGTGGGGGGGGGATAATACTTATCAGTCTCTCCGTCGCCAGTGGAGTACAAGCGGCAACTATTACGGTTGCTCGCGAATCTAATCCTTGGCTGGCAGGGATGCCAAATGGCTCTACAGCTTCCTTTACAGATGTTGCTCCCGATCAATCTCCTGTACAAGTGTCGGGACTTTCCCTGATTCCCGGACAAACGCTCAATTTCTCCGTGACCGGGGCAGTCAGCAATACTCCCTTCCTACCCCCACCCACTGCTACGCCAGATGGGGGATTTTTTATTAGCCATGAGCCTGGGAGTCAAAATGGAATTTCCAATATTACCGCTCCGATTAATTCTCTTCTCGGTGTCTTTTTAGATAACAGCCAGCCAGATTCGACTCCTGCACCTGCAGCTCTTAACTTTTCTTCAATTGGACTCAATTTTTCTTCGTTAGCTCCACAAGTTAAGCAAGTTTTCTTCATTGGCGATGGACTGACAGGAACCGGCAGTGGTGCTGTGCAGAATTTCATCGTTCCTACTGGAGCAACTCGCCTCTTCCTGGGTCCAATGGATGGTTTTGGATGGAAAGGCAACACTGGAAGTTTTAGCGTGACAGTTCAAGCAGTACCTGAACCCAGCACAATTTTCGGCTTAGGTATATTAGGATTTGGTGCTTTCTTCAAGCACAACCTAGCTAAATCTAACAAGTCAAATAAACAGGACAACTAAACGGGTTAAATTTTGGGCGCAATGTTTGCGCCCCTACATTGCACCTGGTGTAATCGGTAGTGGCCTATAGTGTACTGCCTTTCTTCGATAATCCTTTCTTATCACCATAACTCCGGCAAGCAGAATTAAGATGAGTTAGAGTTTAAATGCTTGGGAAAATAGGGCTTGTAGGCGCACGGATTTTCCATCATGAATATAATATCATGTCAAGGGGCTTTTGTCAAGAGAAATTTTGACAACATCCAGAAAAACGTAGCCTATTGTAGGGCTAATTCATGAATTAGCCGATTGTAGGGGTAATTCATGAATTACCCCTACACCTATTACCTAGTGATAAGTAAAACGTAGGGTGCGTTAGACGGCAAAAATTTATGCTTTGACTTGAAGCTAACAATCCGTCCTAACGCACCACCTAATCATCGACTATGATTGAATTAATCACTGATGACTGATAACTGATGACTGATAAAGCTATGACACTCAAAGAACAACTAATTAAAGAAATCGAGCAGACACCTGACACCCTTTTGACTGAATTACTTGACTTTTTGCTCTTTATCAAAGAACGACATACTGAAATAGAAATTACAGAAGAAGAGCAGGCTAACATAATCGCTTCTGAATCAGCTTATCAAGCAGGAGACTATCTAACCCTCGAAGAATATGAGGAAACTCAAGCATGAACTACAGAGTTATTATTCCGAAACCAGTTCAAAAACAACTAAACAACTTACCCAAACAACAACGCGAACGCTTAATTACTGCCATTAGACTACTTACCGATACACCTCGTCCTAGCGGAGTCAAGAAACTCAAAGGATATGATGACACCTACCGAATTAGAATAGGGGATTATCGCATCATTTACAAAATTCAAGATCAAGAAATGTTTATTATCATATTGAGTAGTATTCATCGAAAAGATGCTTATTGAACCTCTAAGTAGGTGGGTGGAATTAAATATAAGATGAACGTAGGTTGGGTTGCCTATAGATATTGCTAATCAACAGGATCATCATCTTTATGGAGTTCCCAAATCTTAAGCAAAGCAGAACCTCTCTATCGAGAAGCGATTAAGATTGTTACCCAAGTATTAGGGGAAAATCATCCCTATACCCAAACAATTATGGAGAACTATAAAACTATGTTGTCGCAACTCCAGCAAGCAGAATTAAGATGAGTTAGAGTTTAAATGCTTGGGAAAATAGGGCTTGTAGGCGCACGGATTTTCCATTATGAATATAATATCATGTCAAGGGGCTTTTGTCAAGAGAAAATTTTTCTGACCCAGAAGAAATTCAACCTAGATAAAAACTGAGGATCAGAGCCACTAAAAAACTCATTAACAGGCATAAAATTCCGAAATAAAGGACGATTTTAGGACGGAAAGCTGATAGGAGGAGGATAAAAGCTTTAATATCAATGAGGGAAGCGACCAGTAAAAAAGCTAGAGTGGAACCCACGGACAGATTAGTAATTAAAGAACCGGGGACAAAAGTGCTAAGACTGGCATTAACAGCGAGGGTGAAACCAAAAAACAACTGCACGAGAATTTGAGTAACGGGAGTATTCCCCCAGGCAATTAATTGACTCTGAGGTAATAATAGCTGAAAGACACTAGCGATCGCACAGCCAATGATTAATAATCCCCCTAATTCCAGTGCTTCATCGATAAAGTTATCGAGAAATAACTGCAGAGAAATTGGCCAAGCTTGCCTATCTCTAGTTTTATACTCATAAACAAGACTGCCGACTCTTTGCAGGGGTTGACTGGCTGCTTCCTCCGGTAAAAAACTACCGGAAAGAACTAAACTCGATTCTAGGGGAATTTCGCTATCTGTGCGGGGTTTTTCCCGATAGAAACTAAAGAGAGTGCCGATAAAAATTGCCATTAACCAGACCGAAAGCGATCGATAGAAAAAAATACTAGAATAGGTGAAAGTCTGCCAAGTTAGCCAAAGAGTGACGATATTTAGGGTAGGTGCAGCGGTGAGAAAGCTAAACACCACCCCTGGGGGTACTCCCTCTAATAAAAATCTTCTAGCGACGGGAATCGTGCCGTATTGTCCGACGGGTAAGATTAATCCGATTGTACTGCCAACGATCGCTCCTAACAGTCGATTACGGGGAAATATCGCCGCTAATCGCTGTTTATTGACGAAAACCAGCAAAAAACTGGAAACGGCTGCCCCCAAAAGTAAAAAGGGAAGCGAGGTCAAGACTAAACTAAGAAAAAAAGTAACAGCGATAGAAATTTGATTCATGAATAGGGTTCAAGATCGGAAGCTATCCTACAAAATAGCAGATAAGGTAAAAAGTAAGTAGTCGTGCCAAATTAATTTCTTGGTTAGGATAGGCAAAAGGCAAAAGGCAAAAGGCACTCATGCAAGAGGTAGTTAGATATGTGTAATTAATTTTGCTTAGGTACTTAAAAAGATCGGTTTTAGATGCAACAATAGGTTAGTTTGTTGAAATCAAAAATTAAAAAGAACGTAAAGCGATTAATTGTGCCTCAGCTTTATGAAGGGATTCTAACCATTCTTTTTCGGGATCGCTATCGGCAACTATTCCCGCTCCCACCTGTCCCCAAACGGTGTTTAAATTCCCTTGAGTAGTCATTAATAGGGTACGGATGAGAATATTCAAATCTAAATGACCCCGTAGGTCAATATAGCCACAGGAACCATAGAATAAATTGCGTCGCACCGGTTCCAATTCTTCGATAATTTCTAGACAACGAACTTTCGGACAACCGGTAATTGTTCCGCCGGGGAAAAGAGCTTTAATTAAATCAATAGCATGATACTTTTTATCTAATTTTCCTTGAACATTACTGACCAAGTGCATAACATGACTATAACGCTCGATCGTCAGTAATTCATCCACATAAACCGATCCCCATTCACAAACTCTACCTAGATCATTACGTTCTAGATCCACTAGCATAATATGCTCGGCCCGCTCTTTTTTATTAGTTAATAGTTCCTCGGCCAATTGTCGATCGAGTGCCTCAGTTTTACCCCGAGGACGGGTTCCAGCGATCGGTCTAGTGCTGGCTATTCCTCTTTCTAATTTCACCAATCTTTCGGGAGAACAACTAATCATTTCTCCCCAAGGGGTGCGCCAATAACTGGCAAAAGGAGAAGGGTTTATCTGTTGTAAACTGCGGTAAATTTGCCATCCTTTTGCCTTAGTTGTGCTTTGAAATCTTAGGGATAAATTTGCTTGAAAAATATCACCTTTTCTGATATAATCTAGGGCTTTTTTAACAGCTTTTTCGTAGTCGAGTTGAGAAGTATAAAAGATTAAGGGAGAGGGATGAGGATCGATCAACTCAAAATCGGGGTTAGTGGTTAAAGATTGTTCGTATTTATCCAAATCTTCGGGTTTAGTGGCAGCTAACCAGAGAATTTGTGCTTGGTGATCGAGAAGGGCAAAACTATCTGGTTCATACCAATAAGCGACGGGAAAAGGGAGAGTATCAGCTTTCCTGTCGGGTAATTTTTCTATTTCCCAAGCTAAATCGTAGCCTAACCACCCCAACCAACCGCCATGGAAGGGAAGATGGTCGGGAAGCACATCCGATCGAGTTTGGGGGAGTAAACTGCTTAAAAAGGGCAAAATTTCGCCCAGTGCGGGGGTCCAAAGCTGACGCGGGGAACCAGCACAAAGAGAGTAACGGGAGAGGGAATTACCCGGATAGGGACTTTCTAGTAAAGTAGCGATCGCATCTTGGGAGAATAAGCAAGCAAAAACCTCGGAACCAGTGCGCTGATGCAGAGGAAGCGATCGCCAATGCCATGCTAAAGGTTTTTGCATCTAAAATCGCGGGCCAAAATAGCTGGGAAATTGGGTATAACTAGGGTTTGCGGCAAAAAGTTTTTCGTGGGGGTAGGGTGTAGGGTGTGGGGTGTGGGGTGTGGGGTTTTACCCATTTTCAGGTGGTCAATTACCTAATTTTCAGGGAAAAAGTCCCGGAATTTTCCCCCCAATCACTCCAATGGTCGGCACTTTTTGAGGGAAAAAAAGTCTAAAGACCTTATCCAACAAGGTTTTTAGATTTATTCAGCCAACCCTAACTAGGGTTTTGGTGTTAGTTGTGGGGGAGTTGATCTTTCCTATCTGCTAACACCTATTCTCTTCGTCCTAAATGTTTGCTGCCTCCTAATTATCCCCGATAATCGAGGTCAATTTCTTTAGAACCGCCGCGCTGTAATTGGCCTAATAATTCCCCTAACTGACTCCAAACCAAACCACCGATAAAGATAGTCATCGGGAGAGAGATAGCGTAGGCAACCCAACCATTGAGAATAAATATATCTAATCCCGAGGCAAGGAAAAGACAGATTCCTACACAAATACCAATAAAAGGAATTTGTAAGGAACTGGATTTTAAAAGATTTTGATCGTCCGAACCCTTATTTTTATACCAATTGTTAACCACTTGCTTGAGACTAGCTTCAAAAGCGGCCCCGCAGGTAATACCGATAAACAAACCGGCAACAACCAGAAAATAGGGCGGTTGGGGCAGAAAATAATAATCCATAGAAAAAGTGATTAACCGATGTTGACCTTAAACACTTTAACGCGAACTGGTTTCTCGCGGAAGGACAGCGGCCACACCTTGGGACGATAATTCCCGAAAAGCGCTCATGGCCACATCCAAGAGTCGCCGCGGTTGCAATTCTCCTTGAATTAAACCCCAGAGACGTTGCACTTCGGCAGTATGGAGACGGTCATCTTCCGTTAAAGCTAATAGCAATTGACGACGCAGATAACGACCTTCTTCCGAGAGAAGAAAAGTGATGCCTAATTGCGCGGTGGGCAGTAAATCGAAGTTACTTTCCGATCGAGCCATTGTAATCATGTTTTCTAGGCGTTGCCACTGGAATTTACCGTCTTTGAACAGCACATCCAATAAACGTCGGCGCAGTTGGGGCGATTCCCCGGTCAGGAGACGTTTAGCGACGTAGGGATAGGCCACTTGGACGATTTTGAAGTTAGGATCGAGGGTGAGGGCTGCCCCTTCTTGGGTGACGAGGGAACGAATAATCAGGGCGAATTTGGCGGGAATCCGGAAGGGATACTCGTACATCAATTCGGAGAAATCATCGGTAATGGTGCGGAAATTGAAGTCACCGACCCTTTGACCGATGGCATTGCCTAAAACTCGTTCTAGGGCGGGAATAATGGGTTTTATATCGGTTTCTGGGGTTAAAAATCCCAGTTTGACAAAGTTGCTGGCTAGGTTTTCGTAGTCTTTGTTAATTAAATCGACGACGCAACTGGCGAGGGTTTCTTTAGTTTCCTCCTCTAACTGATCCATCATGCCAAAATCGATATAGGCCATGCGACCATCAAAGGTGGCGAAAAGATTACCCGGATGGGGATCAGCATGGAAAAAGCCGTGTTCGAGGAGTTGCTGTAATCCAGAGGTTACGCCGATTTTAACGATATTATTGGGGTCTAATCCTAAAGCTTTGATGTTCTCGGTATCGGTGAGTTTATAGCCATCAATCCATTCCAGGGTGAGGACGCGGCGACCACTATAACGCCAGTAAATACTGGGAACTTTAACTTCAGGGTTATTTTGGAAGTTGGTGGCGAATTTTTCAGCGTTGCGACCTTCGTTTTGATAGTCGATTTCCTCAAACAGTTTGGTGCCGAATTCATCGACAATCAGGGTGAGGTCGTGGCCGAGATTGAGGGGTAATAAACGACCGAATTTTTGAGCAGCCCAGCGCATTAGGTATAAATCGAGGCTTAAAAGCGCCCGCAGCCCCGGTCTTTGCACTTTAACGGCTACTTCTTCGCCGGTGGGTAGAATCGCTTTGTAAACCTGTCCTAAACTAGCGGCAGCCACAGGGGTGGGGGATATTTCTTGATAGGCTTTTTCTACAGGCATTCCCAATTCTGTCTCGATAAGGGCAAAAGCGATGTCGTTATCGAAGGGGGGAAGTTGGTCTTGCAGTTTAACTAATTCGTCTAAAAAGTCTTTGCGAACGAGGTCGGGGCGGGTAGAGAGAGCTTGACCGACTTTGATGAAGGTAGGACCCAAACGGGTGAGAATTTGCCTAAGTTCGCTGGCACGCTGGTATTTATTGGCTTCTTCTTGCTTTGTCCATTTGTCCCAGAGGAGACTGAGCAGAAATAATCCTAAAGACCAAATAATCACGAAAGCGCGACCGAACAATTGCCAAGGTTTGTAACGGTATTCTTGAGCGATCGCTTCTGCACTGTAAGGAGTGAACTGTGTTTCTTCTCGTTTCCGGTCAGTTTGACTGTCTTGATGCCGACTCACTAGCTAATCTCTATATATCTTACGCCACTTGACATTGTATCTAAGTTCCTGACATCAGTATACAAAACTACACATTATTTAATAATTGTTATAATTCCCTGAGAAATTATAAGTATTTATAACTAGACTGCTGGGGAAATTTTCGGCTAGTGGATGTCCTCAAGTACCTGATGGATATTTTCAACAAGCTGTTCTATAAAGGTAACGGCATCATTAACGAGATTTTCATCGATATTCCAGCGACTGCCAATGCCATAACTCGGGTCTATATCAGCTTCGTGGGCGATTTTGTTCCTTCGATCAACAATTATGCTAAGTTGGCTTTTAATATCTTTGGCTGGTTTATTTAGTTTGCTGGCCACTTCTTCCCACAATTTCTTGGCTGAAATTAATCTAATGGCCTCCGCTATCTTGTCCGGTTGTTGAAAGCTTTTATATCTGAGGTTTTCTCTAATTTCAGTCTCTAGCCAATAATTACTATTAAGTTTGTTGGTGAGGAGATTTTCAATCATTGGTAGTAACTCGGAAATTGAGCGAGATTCTTGATCAAAAAAAGAACCGTAGTTTTGTTGAATTTCGTTCTCTAACCAAGAGCCAATACTAATAGCTATCAATCGTTCTTGTCCTGCGCCATTCAAGGAGACTTGAAAACGAGAAAAGGCAGATTGAGAACTGTTAGGAGTGGGAGAAGGTTCTGAACGTTGGCCTCGATAAATTTCTAGCATTCCTAGAGTAACCACTTCGTGAATATAATAATCTAAAGCGCTCACAGTCAGGACTAAAGCGGCTCTGAGGATATCCGATACATCTAGGGCCGAAGTAGTCTGAGATTTGAGGGAATTGTGGATAGCGATCAAGTCACGAACGCGGGCAAGACTAAGGCGAAATTGTTCAATGGCTAACTGCATAAATCTCGGAGGTAAGACCGATAACTTTGTCTGCTAAGTCAGAAAAAATATCTTTAAATTTTTGTTGTTTTTCTTGGGCTTGATCTAACACTTTACCTTGCCATTCTAATTGTTCAGCAGTTAGCGCAAAAACGGGCGTTTGATGCTCTTGAGATAAGGCAATAAGACTATTAAAATCAGGTATTTTTACTAGAGTACAGCAAGCCGGTACACCATTCTGATCGTAGATAAATTTCGGTAGCATCATGCCATTTTTTTCTAGAGATGGAATCATTTTATTGCCAATATTTTCCTCGATTTCGTTAATCCAGTTTTCAAGAGCTTTTGTTTCTTGACCACCTCTGATTCGATAGTTTTGAACAATAGTTCCCAAAAAATGTAGGTTAACTTCGGGAAAGGGATAGTTGGCGGTTTTGAGAATTGGTAAAGCACTAGCTGCCTTGGCCCATTGGTGCCACTTAGGCAATATTTTAGCTAAAGAATCGATAGCCATAACCGAGAAAAAATCTGGCGTGGTTGGCACAATAAAAAAGTTGCTGGTCATCAGTATATTTTGATTGATTGACCCCAAACTGGGACTCATATCGATTAAAATATAGTCAGCTTCAAATCTTTCGGCAGTTTTGTCTAATAAATATGTAATCGCACCGGGGAGATTTTTTAAAGCCTGAATTGACCCACTAAGTTCTTGAGCAATACCTAGGGTAACTTCATATTCAGCTAACCCCACATGACCGGGCAATAGAAATAAACGATCACGACCATCAATAGGAATACAGTCCACAGCTTCAATTAATCTCGGTTGAGACTCAAAAGCAGGTGCTAAAGCTGTTTTAATATTATAGTAAGTATTGTAGATGGCTTGTAGTCTTTCCTCCCTATCTTCACTTTCTTTAGCCAAAGCCATACCAGTTAAGTTACATTGGGGATCGGTATCGACAATAATTACTCTTTTGCCCTTCTCAGCAAGCATCCAACCAAGGTTAAAAGTGGTTGTAGTTTTGCTGACTCCACCTTTATGATTAAAAAAAGCTATTTTTTGCACCATGGCATTAATTATATTTGAAGATTGTTGCCCTTGGTCATTATTGTAACATCAGTGTGGAGATTTTGCCATGATTTCTAGGCTAGAATCAGAGTTTCGGATTACTCATCTTAATGCCTAGCAATTAAGGAAAAATTGCGCCGTGGTTTCCACCCTAACACCCCCAACCGGATATTTAAGCAATTTCATCGGGATTAATGCCCAATTCTCGCAGCTTTTGGGCTAATTTTTCCGCTCGTTGTTGTTCTCTTTCTTTGGCTAATCTTTCCTGTCGGGCCGACTCTTGAGGGGTGGGAACCAATTCACCCGATTCGGTGAAATAGCGCAATTTATTGGCAAAAATCCCTAAATATAATCCTAGTTGCTTACTCCATAAATAACCATTTTTATTGGGGGTAATCGGTTGGTATTGTCCCTCGATTAAAGTGAATCCTTGCCATTCTAAAGTATTAGGATCAAACAAAAAATATTCAGGAGTCCGGAAAGTATGCTGATATAGTTCCTTTTTGGCTTTTCTGTCCACATTAGCGGTGGAATCGGAGAGAATTTCGATGATTAGATTGGGATATTTACCCCCTTCTCCCCAGACAACCCAACTTTTCCTGGTACGTTTCTCTGTATCTAAAACCACGAAAAAATCTGGTCCACAAAAATCTCGCTGTTTCAATTGCCTTTCGTTATAATAAATAGTCAAATTGCCCGAGGCATAGTAATCGTTTCTATCTTGCCAGAGCCAATCAAGACAAGATAATAATAAAATAATTTGTTGTAAATGCAGATCACTTTCCAAGGGTGGTTCATCACTCCATAAATCGGTGGGAGGACAGACAATATCGGTAGCAATATCTAGGGTTGTCATCGTTTATAAACCCATTGAGTCAATTTGGGGTGATTCTAGCAACAAGCCACAATCAATACAATTATATTATAAGTCTGATTGTTTTGCTTGGGGCGCATCTCATTTTTGTAAATCGACTAAGTTGCGATTTTTAAGGGGAAACTTTCTCCTAAAATCGGGCGTTACTTTCGGTTTTATCACTAAATCCAAGCTTTTGGAGGGTTCTACCCCCCAACGGGGTAGGGTTGATTCATAGTAGGGTTGATTCATGAATCAACCCTACTGGACTGTTTCAACTAAAATAGGGCAATAGATTTCGGCTTAAAGTCTTAGATTATAGAATTTATAGCATTTTTCTAATACACCAAATTAGCTGAAACAATCCACTACCGCGCATTAGTTTTTCGGTGAGATGCTTACACGCGATTGTTCATATTTTTGTACCAATTTAATAGTCACTGATAATTGCTAATTGTCGGTATTTCTGCAAATGTGAGATGCACTCCTTAATCTTCCGCTCGGTCCTAGGGAGATTTTTGTCAAGTCTGAACTCGAATTACTTAACAATTCGGTGAAGGTAAATCAACGAGAGCCGTTAATCTTTATTAAGGGGGATTTGCCCTCAATTCCCTTAGTTGAAGGACTTATAAAAACCAGAGGAAAGCAATTAAAATAATAGTGAGAGTGGCGGCAAAAATGAGAGCGTATTCAATTTTTTGATTGATAATACCAATAACCATGACTAGGGTAATTGCCAGAAGAAACACACCGATATAGACTAGATCTTGAGTACCTGAATTAACTAAATTATTATTTAAAGTCGGTGTGGGTGTGGGAGTTTGTAGAATTGTTGATGAGAGACTAATCGTGGAGGTAATGAACATAAATATTTATGACTACCATAGAACTAATTTTATACAGTAAACCGGACTGTCATCTTTGCGAAGGGTTACTAGAGAAACTAGAAAAAATCCGTCAACCGGAGTGGCAGTTAGAAATTAGGGACATTACCAGTCGAGAGGATTGGTTTAACGCTTATCAGTACGAAATCCCCGTCCTCTGTCAAAAACTAGCCACGGGGGAAAAAATCCTCCCTCGTCTTTCCCCCCGGGCAAATGCCGAACAATTAGCCCGTCTTTTAGCCAATAATTTAACCTAGGAGCTAATTAGGGTTTGCTTAATAAATCTAAAAACCTTGTTGGATAAGACTTTTAGACTTTTTTTCCCTCAAAAAGTGCCAGCCATTGCGGGGATCGGGGGCAAAATTCCTGGACTTTTTCCCTGAAAATTAGGTAATTGACCACCTGAAAATGGGTAAAACCCCACACCCCACACCCCCCACCCCCCCCCCCCCACCCCCCACCCAACCCCCCCCCAAAAAATTTTTGCGCCAAACCCCAATAACCCGCCAAGGAAAAACCCCCCGGCGAGGGGGGGGCGCACACCGGGCGCCCCGTTATCCCCCCACCCCCGGCGCGGGGTTTTTCCCTTGCCGGGTTATTTGGGTTTGGGGCAAAAATTTTTTGGGGGGGGTTGGGGTGGGGGTTTGGGGGTGGGGGGTGTGGGGTGTGGGGTGTGGGGTTTTACCCA
>NZ_JAPZSO010000159.1:0-20945 GCF_027531715.1 Microcystis sp. LE19-8.1F
AGCCACGGAACAAGCTAGAGAACAGGCGACAATCGTGTTACAAGCCCTCGGTTTAGTGGCGAAAGAAACGGTTTCTATCCAAGTGGGTAATACAGGTAATCCCGTGCCAATAGCTCGCTCAGAAGCGGTTTTTCGGAGTGCCGATGCTGCCAGTAGCCCGGTTATCGGAGGGGAACAAACCCTGCGCGCTGCTGTCACCCTCGAAATTAGCTATTAAGATAACTTTCAGCTATCAGTTATCAGCCTGGGTTTTTTTGACCGGAAATCTTGGATACAGGCTGATAAAATCAACGCCGATGCTCGGAAACTCTAGAAAAAACTGTCCCCCTCATCCGTGAATTATCCTAACTTTTTACCCACTGTTAGGGAGGGATTGAGTGAAGATACCTCCCTTGCTCTCCTCGAAAATATCCAGCAAATTGCCATCGATAGCCCTATCTATCCCCGATCGATTCTAACTACCTATAGTCAACAAGGGCAAGGTCAACCGCCTTTTGTCCTCCTGCACGGTTTTGATAGTTCCCTGCTGGAATTTCGGCGTTTACTACCTTTCCTCGCCCAAAATAGGGAAACTTGGGCGATAGATCTACTCGGCTTCGGTTTTACTGAGCGATACCCAGATTTAGAAGTATCTCCCGAAACTATTAAAAGCCATCTTTACCATTTCTGGAGAACTGCGATCGCCAAACCGATAATTTTAGTCGGTGCTTCCATGGGGGGTGCAGTGGCCCTAGATTTTGCCCTCTCCTACCCAGAAATAGTGGCAAAATTAGTCCTCATTGACAGCGCAGGACTAGCTAACCCCCCAGTTTTGGGTAAATTGATGTTTTCTCCCCTCGATAAGTGGGCAACTAATTTTTTAGCCAATCCCCGCGTGCGTCAAAATATCAGTCGTACTGCCTATTTTGATGCAACTTTGGCTACTGTTGATGCTTACACCTGTGCTAGTCTGCACCTGAATTGTCCCCACTGGAGTGAGGCTTTAATCTCCTTTACCAAAAGTGGCGGTTATGGGGCATTTTTGCCGAAATTAAGCCAAATAAACCGAGAAACGCTGATTATTTGGGGAGAAAACGATCAAATCTTAGGCACAAAAGACGCGAAGATATTTCAGCAGGCCTTACCCAATAATCAACTGGTCTGGATTCCTCGCTGTGGTCATGTTCCCCACCTCGAAAAACCGGAACTTACCGCAGCCGCGATAGTTAAATTTGCGAGCTAAGAACTTATAATGGGATTATTTGACCCTATGGTGCCAACTTTTATGAAATTTTTGCCGATCACTCTCGCTGCATTCAGCCTTCTGAGTTTATCTGTCAATATTCCTGCTACCGTGGCCACACAACAGCTTTTTTGTCGAGGTCGCATGAATAACGGTTGGTCCTATTCGGCAGAATTTCTCAATGGACGTTTTGAACGCATTCGCTGGACGCGTTCTGGTCAACCTCCCCAAGTTTCTAGCCTTAGTTTTAAAAATACTAACAACAAAGGACAACCGATTTATCGTGGCAGTTTATTCGCCGCAGTCAGTGTGACTCTGATAGACTTATCGAAAGGAGATGTCCGTCCCGGTTCGCAAATTTCCGTGGGAGTGGAAGAATGGGGTTGGTCGCGGGGAAACTGCGCTCTTTCTAACCGATAATTCTGGTTGTTAGCGGACAGTCATGATTAAAATTATCCCAGGGGGACAAACTGGAGTCGATTTGAAGAGCTAAGTAGTCGTGCAAAATAAATTTCCTAGTGAAGAAAGGCAAAAGGCAGGAGGCAAGAGGCAAGGGGGGGTAGATATGTGTAATTAATTTTGCTTAGGTACTTACCGACTCCTCCGGGGTCAGGGTAAAGGCATCTCAAAGGCTATTGACAATTGGCTAATTTTGTCGGCTGCTTGCTGTGTAGGCATTTCAAATGCTACCAGTCAATCAGAATATTTACGAACTCGACCTATGTATCTTATGCCTTTGATAAAATCAAAAATAATGGCGTACATTGGTTGGATAAATTATCTTTTTTCAGTTATATTCAGGCTGCCTAGAGTTATTATTAACTACAGTATTAAGTTTTTTGAAGGGAGGGAATGCTCCAGAATCGCGACTATAATGAGTAAACAGATCATTCCTGTGTCGGCGAGAGCGAGAAAATATGTCTGCCACTGAATACGAAGCAATTATCGGTTTAGAAACCCACTGTCAACTCAACACCAAAAGCAAGATATTTTGTTCCTGTCCCACCAACTTCGATAGTCCCCCCAATACTAACGTCTGTCCCGTCTGTTTGGGTTATCCGGGGGTATTACCCGTCCTTAACCAAGAAGTCCTGGCCAGTGCCGTTAAACTGGGATTAGCTATCGATGGTAAAATCACACCTCATAGCAAATTCGATCGCAAACAGTATTTTTATCCCGACCTGCCGAAAAATTATCAAATTTCCCAGTATGATCTCCCTATTGTCGAACAGGGTCAACTAGAAATCGAGATCGTCGATAAAAAAACTAAGGAAGTTAGCCGCAAAATTATCGGCATTACCCGTCTGCACATGGAAGAAGACGCGGGAAAACTGGTTCATGCCGGCAGCGAACGTCTCTCCGGTTCCACCCATTCCCTCGTGGATTTTAATCGTACAGGTGTACCATTATTAGAAATTGTCTCGGAACCGGATTTACGCACCGGGGCCGAAGCGGCGGAATATGCCCAAGAATTACGGCGTTTAGTGCGTTATCTCGGCATCAGTGACGGTAATATGCAGGAAGGTTCCCTGCGCTGCGATGTCAATATTTCTGTGCGCAAAAAAGGCACTAAAAAGTTCGGGACTAAGGTAGAAATTAAAAATATGAACTCCTTTAGTGCTATCCAAAAAGCCATAGAATACGAGATCGATCGACAAATTGAAGCGATCGAAAATGGCGAACTGATCGTACAGGAAACCCGTCTTTGGGAAGAAGCTAGTCAACGGACGATTAGTATGCGGAAAAAAGAAGGTTCTAGCGATTATCGCTATTTTCCCGAACCGGATTTACCCCCCCTAGAAGTCTCCCCCGAACAGTTAAAAGCTTGGGCGGAAGAATTACCGGAATTACCCGCTCATAAACGTCGTCGTTATGAAGAAGAATTTGGTCTTTCCGCCTACGATGCCAGGGTTTTAACCGATGATCGCACCGTGGCCGAATATTTTGAAACTGCCGTAATTGCGGGGGCAAATGCGAAATTAGTCGCTAACTGGATCAGTCAAGATATCGCCGCTTATTTGAATAATAATAAGCTGACAATCACGGAAATTGCCCTGCAAGCATCAGACTTAGCCGAATTAGTTAAACTGATTGAAACGGGAACAATTAGTGGCAAAATTGCTAAGGAAATTTTACCCGAACTTCTCAGCCAAGGCGGTTCACCAAAAGCGCTGGTGGAAAAGAAAGGATTAATACAAATTTCTGACACTTCTGCGATCAAAAAACTGATCGAGGAAATTATCGCCGCCCATCCAAGCGAGTTAGAAAAATTCCGGGCGGGTAAAACCAATCTTAAGGGATTTTTTGTCGGTCAAGTCATGAAAAAAAGCGGCGGTAAAGCCGATCCTAAATTAACTAGCCAAATCTTAGATCAAAAACTTTCTGGTTAGTTATATTCAGTGATCAGTAAACAGTAATCAGTAATCAGTGGGGAGCTTTTTTTCAATGTTGCCAAAGGCACGGCGTAGCCGTCCAGTAAACAGTAAACAGTAATCAGTGAACTTAAAACTCAAATCTGATAACTGGTAACTGGTAACTGATAACTGATAACTGATAACTGATAACTGATAACTGATAACTGATAACTGATAACTGATAACTGATAACTGATAACCGATAACTGAAAATGCCAAATTCCCCAACCACCTCGCAATTAAAGCCTAATAGCCCAAAAATTCTCGCTGTTGTCAACGGTAAAGGTGGTGTGGGTAAAACCACCACTGCGGTCAATTTAGCGGCAATTTGGGGGCAGAATCAGCGTGTTTTGCTGGTGGATGCGGATCCGCAGGGTTCCTCCACTTGGTGGGTGGAAAGAAATCAAGCGGGTATGGTATTTGATTTAGCCAAGCAAATTAATACAGAGAAATTAGGAGAATTGCGTCAAATTATCGAGTACGATCTGATCGTGATTGACACACCACCAGCTTTGCGTTCCGAATTACTTACGGCAGTAATAGCAGAATCAGATTATTTAATTTTACCGACTCCTCCCGCACCGATGGATTTAATGGCTTTAATTGACACGGTACGCACGGCAGTTAAACCCCTAGGAATTGCCTATCGGGTTTTATTAACAAAAGTGGATTCTCGTAGTCTTAAGGAAACTTTGGAAGCACAAAATACTTTATTAGAATTAGGTATTCCCGCCTGTCATGCTTTTGTCAGAAATTATAAGGCCCACGAAAAAGCCGTTTTAGACGGGGTAGCTATTACCAATTGGCGCGGTAAAAACGCCCAAGAAGCCAGCGCCGATTATCGTCGTGTAGCCGAAGAATTAGAACGGGATTGGTAGATTTAAGGACAGGTTTTCTAAGGACAATATTTTTGCAGTAAAGAAATCACTAAATTTAGACCATCGGGCTGAACTTGAACAGTATAGGCTTCCGCTTCAATTTGTCTGCTAAAACCCTCATAATTCATAAAAAATCTTCTAGTCATTGCCGGTGGTTCTATGCCTAAATTGAGTGCTTTAACTGTTTTGCCTCCATGACAAAGTTGAGCGGCATGGACAGCTTCATGAATTAATGTCGGTCGGGCAATACCTAAGTCAAAAACTAGGGGATGAATCCAAATAATTCTAGTTTTACTATCAAATAAACCATAAGCTCCTCGCACTGGTGGCGGGGAAATTTTGACGATAAAATTGTGTTTTTCTAAAGCTTTTTGCAGCTGGATAAAATCGGTATCTGCCGCCGCTAAATTTTCTCCTGTGGCTAATTGCATTCCTAGAAAAACAGCAGCGATTGTGTAATAAATGCCCATCAGGTGATAGTTCATATTAAAGAAACATCAAAATTAAGTAGTCGTGCAAAATTAATTTCCTAGTAAAGATAGGCAAAAGGCAAGAGGCAAAAGGCAAGAGGGGGTTAGATATGTGTAATTAATTTTGCTTAGGTACTTAGCAGGAGGTTATTCATTGATGAATCGAACCATCGGGGAGAATTGTTCCTGTTAAAATTGCCCGGGTTAATTTCACCATAATACGCTTACCAAAGCCAATTTTTGCCCCGCGTAAATCTGCCCCACTTAAATCCGCCCCGCTTAAATCCGCCCCGATGAGATTGGCTTCCTGTAAATTTGCGCCTTTAAGGTTAGCTTCGAGGAGATTGGCGCGAAAAAGATTAGCTTTATACAGATTAGCTTTTTCTAGGTTAATTTTGTGCAGGAAGCTATCGCTTAAGTCGGCATGGCTTAAATCTGCGCCGATGAGACTGCGACTAGAGAGATCTTTTTCTTTCAGGTTGGCTCCCTGTAAATCGGCTCCGTTTAAATCCCGATAGTGAGGGCGCCAGGCGGCATGATTGTGGACCTGATGGTTATTCTGGGAGTGGCTGTGTTGACTATGGGTTTGTTGACTATGGGTTTTATGACTGTGGGTTTGGGAATTTTGGCCGGGTTGGCTAGGGTGAGGCTGATAGGGGGAAGCAGTTTTATAGGCGTGGGCGGGCTGTTTTTCAGTTTTAGGGGCGGAATTGGAGCGTTTAGGAGAATTTTGATGAATTTGCCGCAATTGTTCCCTAGCTTGGTTAATTTCTTGCAGTTTAGCGGTGGCTTTTTCCAAAAGACGCTGATTATCTTTGGGAATGCGATCGGGATGCCAAATAAACACCAAGTCTTTGTAGGCTTGATTGATCTCGTCGAGAGATGCCCCATGATCTAACCCTAAAACTTTATAGTATCGCTCCAATTCTTTCATCATCGAAGTCCTAGTACAAGGATAAAAGCATTAACGGCCACAATTTCTCTGAGTCTTGTCGGATTTTCTAGGAGAGGATTTCTTTTAGGATAATTTGACTCTGGGAGAGTTGCCATAAAATTTGAGAAAATGTCTGGTAATTAAAAAAATCTCGTTTTTCTATCCTGTTTTGTGGCGTAATTGTATAGCACATAACAGCAAAATTAGCAAATTTTTGATACAAAACTTGATTTATGCTGTTGGGGAAGTGAGGAAGTGGGGAGATTTGGTCAGTTATCAGTGAACAGTAAACAGTAATCAGTGAAAAGACAGCACTGTTGTTGTCATCCATATACTGCTCACTTAACACTCTAGGTTCTTCGGTTTGTGTTATGCAATGGACGGGATTATAAGAGATGAAACCCTTATGGAGAAAAACATTTAGCGATTTTTGTCAGTTGTTTTTGCTCTAGAACGAACTAATCAATTAAGTCTCTTGCCAGATAAGGATTTAGTCGATTTATGCCACCCGATGGAACCATCCCGAGTAACGAAGAACCAGAGTCCCACTGATAACTGGTAACTGATCACTGATAACTGAAAAAGCTGAGGACCGACTGCTGTATGATAAAACTTGTCCCGATAGGATAAATAAAGGTCGTGAAATTTGGTCAGTGGTTGGGGTTTATCTGTTTAATAATGGCTCTCTATGTATTGTGGCAGATTCGACAGCTGTTATTATTGATTTTTATGGCGATCGTGTTTACCGTAGCCTTAAATAGATGTGTGAAAGGATTGCAGAGATTAGGGATTAAAAGGGGTTTGGCTATTTTAATCACCCTGCTGACGAGTCTAGGAATTGTGATTTTATTTTTTATAATTATTGTTCCTCCCTTTATCGAACAGTTTCAAAAATTAATTGAACTTTTACCGCAAGCTTGGGATTTAGTCCGCAATAACTCGATTCGATGGCGACAACAATTTCAATTTGATTGGTTGCCATCGCTGCCTAATTTAAGTGATTTAGTCCAGCAGTTACAACCCTTAGGAACCTTCGTTTTTAGTAACTTTTTTACCTTCTTTTCTAACTCAGTTGCGGCAATTTTGCAATTATTATTCGTGCTGGTGTTAGCAATTATGATGTTAGCCAACCCCCAACCCTATCGACAAGCTTTCTTAAAATTATTTCCTAACTTCTATCGTCGTCGTGCTGAGGAAATTCTTACCCTATCGGAAGCCGGTTTAGGTAATTGGTTGTTGGGAATTGCCATTAGTTCAACTATGGTAGGATTATTCAGTGGTTTCGGTCTTTTGGTTCTACAAATTAATCTAGTTCTCGTTCATGCTATCCTAGCAGGATTGCTCAATTTTATCCCTAATATCGGACCGACTGCTAGTGTGATTTTTCCGATCCTCATTGCTGTTATCGATGCACCTTGGAAAATTGTCGCTATTCTGATTCTCTATTTTATTATCCAAAATGTCGAAAGTTATTGGCTGACACCCACTGTCATGGCTAAACAGGTATCTTTACTACCGGCAATTACCCTAATCGCTCAAATTTTCTTTGCTCAAATGTTTGGCATCTTAGGTTTATTATTGGCTTTACCTTTGACAGTGGTAGTAAAAACATGGTTAGATGAATTATTATTCAAAGACATTTTAGATCAATGGGATCACGGTCATAACAAATCTTAAATAATCTCGGCAAAAACCATGAAATTAATCATTCTTACTCTCGTTATTTTATCTAATGTTTTTGCTGCTCTCCCAGCTAAGTCTGAAACAGTGCTAGAAAAAATTAAACGCACGGGATTATTAGAAGTAGCGATGAGAGAAGATGCGATTCCTTTTGGCTATCGAGATAGTAATAATAATTTGCAGGGATTATGCTTAGATTTTATCCAATTGCTCAGGGAGGAACTCAAGCATAAATTAAACCTCCGAATCATCAGTGTCAAAATTTATAAATCAACTTTATTTAATCGCTTCCAGTTATTGGAAAATAAAACCGTTGATTTCGAGTGTGGTCCTAATAGTATCAGAAAAAATATACCCAATGTTGTCAGTTTTTCCCGTCCTTTTTTTGTGACGGGAACTCAGTTTTTAGTTCGGAGTGATAGTCAGAAGAATTTTAACTTTTCCTCGTCCTTAGAAGGTATAAGTATTGGAGTTTTGCGAGATACCAGCACTCAAGAATTATTAAGACAAAAATATCCTCTTGCTACCTATCAGGAATTTCAAGGAGTGACGGGAAGACTGCGAGGTATCCAAAGTTTAAGAAGGAATAGAATAGATGCTTTTGCTAGTGATGGTATTCTGCTAATTGGAGAAGCTGTCATTCTCGGTTTATCCCTAGGAAAAGATTATCAACTTATCCCCCGCAATCCTTTAAATTGTGATTATTATGGTTTTATTCTTCCCGCTAATGATTCCCAATGGCAAGAGTTTATTAATGGGGTTATCGTCACCAGTGAGAACAGAAATATTTTTAAAACATGGTTTACTGAAGTTGCTTCCTATTTTATACATACCTGGCAGTATTGTCGTAATAATCCCGAAGAATCCAGGTAAAACTTGATAATTATGCACAAAAAAAATTATTTATTTTGGTTAGTTATTTGCGGCACAATAATCCTGTTTATTTGCAGCAGCATCAGACATATTTTATTTCAATCTAACGCTCTCGATCTTGGTTGGTTCGATCAGGGAGTTTACCTAATTTCTCAAGGTAAACCACCGATTATATCTTTTGTTGACTACCATATTTTAGGCGACCATATCGCTTTTATTCTCTATCCTATAGCCTTACTTTATAAAATTTATCCTAGCGTTTATTGGTTGCTTTTCTTACAAGCTTTTTCCCTTTCTATTGCCGCTTTTCCCCTCTGGCAATTGGCAATAGAAGCGGGATTAAAAGAAAAACAAGCTTATACATTAGCCTTAGTTTATCTGCTCTATCCCCTAATTTTTAATGTTAATCTCTTTGATTTTCATCCTGAAGTGATCGCAGTGCCAGCGATTTTTTGGACAATTTTAGCGGCAAGATTAAATAATCTCTGGGGATTTTGTCTAGGAATCATTGTTATTCTCGGTTGTAAAGCAATTCTCTCTTTAACATTGTTGGGAATGGGTATCTGGTTACTTCTCTGGGAAAAGAAAAAAATCCCAGGAATAATTGCTATTATCACTGGCATTCTTTGGTTTATTATCGCCACGAAATTATTAATCCCTCTCCTGACAGGAAAATCAGCAGTTATTGAAATGGCTGATTCTCGATATAGTTATCTAGGAGATAGTTTACCGGCAATTATCTTTAATCTTTTCCTCAAACCCGATCTTGTCTTGGGAAAAATCTTTACTGGCAATAATCTAGAATACTTAATCCTATTAATTATTCCCTTAGTTTGGGGTTTATCCTGGCGTTATTCTGCCCCAATAATTGCCGCTATTCCCGCACTCGCTTTAAATTTATTGGCAGATCATGCCCCACAAAAAAACTTAACCACTCAATATTCCCTGCCAATTTTGCCCTTTTTATTTCTAGCGGTTATCGCCACTTTAGCCCATAATAGTAACTGGTTAAAAAAACCTAAATGGATAATTACTTGGGCAACTATTGCCTTTCTTGCCTTAGCTAAATACGGCTATTTTTGGTCACTATATTTAAATTCCCTCGATACTTGGTCCGCCACCCAAAAAGCTCTAACCCAAATTACCACCAGTGAGAGTGTCTTGACTACTTCTAGAATTGCCCCCCATCTTACCCATCGAGAAATGATCAAATTAGCGATCGAAGGTTCCCAATCCCTCGATTTAAATCAATTTAATTATATCCTACTCGATCGCCGTCATCCCGGTTGGTCTAGTTCACCAGAACTAATTGATGATCACTTAAATAAACTGAATCAAAATGAGAACTTTCAGTTAATCGTTAATCAGGATCATGTGTTTTTATATCGGGCCTTGACAACCCCTCAAGGAACAAAATAATTTGTCGTTCCACCGATTCCAATAAATTTTCTTTATCGATGGGAAACCAAACAATATCAGCATCGGCACGAAACCAAGTGCGCTGACGTTTGGCAAATTGACGGGTGTGGAGGATAATTAAATCGATCGCCTGTTCTAAAGAAATTTCTCCGAGGAGATATTGCTTAATTTCTGCATAACCCAAAGTCTGCAAAAGTGGCAAATCCCAACCGTATTTATCCCCCAAATGCTGCACCTCTGCTACTAATCCTTTTGCAATCATTTGATCAGTGCGAACAGTGATCCGCTTGTCTAAACTTTCTGGGGAACAATCTAAACCAATTTGTAAAATTGGATAAGTGGGGGGATTTTCTCCCTGCTGACTAGAGATAGGTTTTCCTGTCAGATAAAAAACCTCTAAAGCGCGTAAAGTCCTGACCTGATCATGGGGATGAATTTTTTTAGCGGCATCTTCATCTACCTGGGTCAGAATTTGATAAAGATAGGATTGTCCTAAAGCTTGTAATTGCCGTCTTAAATCCGCTTGAGGAGAAACCCTCGGTATTTTTAAACCTTTGACAATGGACTTGATATAAAGTCCCGTACCACCGACCAAAAACAGAGGAGAATAGTGGAGAGTGGTGATTAAATCCTCAGCTTGTTCTTGGTACTGTGCTAGGGTAAAATTATCTTGAGGATCACAAATATCAATTAGATAATGGGGAATCCGCTGACATTCTTCTAAGCTAGGTTTAGCAGTACCAATATTAAATTCTCGATAGATTTGTCGGGAATCGGCACTGAGAATTACTGAATTAAACTTTTCGGCCAATTGTAGTGCCAAACTGGATTTTCCTGTGGCAGTTGCCCCACAAATAACAATCAAAATAGGTAAAGAGGAAGTAGTCATCAATGCTACATGACAGTGAACAGTAATCAGTGAAAAGACAGGAATGTTAAGCTAAGTAGGTAGGCGTTAAAAATTATCAGACATCCCCTCATCAAGGTAGGGTTGATTCATGAATCAACCCTACTTATCAAGGGGGGATTAAGGGGGGATATATCTTCAATTTAATTATAACCACTTACTTAAGACGCACTTAAACAGGGTATTGTTAAGCTGATTAACAGCTTATCAGCAAGAAATTAAGTTTGTCATTAATTTTCGTTGAACAAAAAAAACAGCACCCATCAGGATGCTGTTTGTCAAGAAAATGTTACAAAACTTAAGCTAAAGCCGCCATTTTCACATCGTTATTAGCGAGGATATTTTGTAACTCCTCCGCGTCCACGGTTTCTTTTTCCACTAACATTTGCGCTAACTGGTCCAAGATGGTGCGGTTATTGACTAAAACCTCTTTAGCGCGACGATAGGCCTGTTCCACTAAGTTACGCACTTCCTCGTCAATAGCTGCCGCAGTTTCATCGGAGAAATCTCGATCGGAAGCGATATCACGACCTAGGAAAACATTACCATTTTGACGACCTAAGGCCACCGGTCCTAGGCGATCGCTCATGCCGAAACGAGTGACCATTTGCCGCGCTACTCGTGCCACCTGTTGCAGGTCATTAGAAGCACCCGTAGTCACTTCTTCCTCACCGAAGATAATTTCTTCAGCTAAACGACCCCCCAAAGCTACAGCCATCTGATTTTGCAGATAAGCGCGAGAATATAACCCGGATTCCATGCGATCCTCGCTGGGAGTGAACCAAGTTAAACCCCCGGCGCGACCGCGAGGAATAATACTAATTTTCTGGACGGGATCATAATCCGGCATTAAAGCACCCACCAAAGCGTGACCAGCTTCATGGTAAGCAACTAAAGTTTTGCGTTTTTCACTCATGACGCGATTTTTCTTCTCAGGACCTGCTAGGACACGATCGATCGCGTCGTTGATCTCATCCATAGAAATCTCGGTTAAATTGCGACGTGCCGCTAAAATTGCGGCTTCGTTGAGCAAATTAGCCAGATCCGCACCGGTAAAACCGGGGGTACGACGAGCAATTTTATCGAGATCCACGTCTTGGGCCAAGGTTTTGCCTCTGGAGTGGACATTAAGGATTTCCTTACGGCCAGCGTAATCGGGACGATCTACCACCACTTGGCGATCGAAACGACCCGGACGTAATAAAGCGGCATCCAGCACATCGGGGCGGTTAGTGGCGGCGATAATGATAATACCTGTATTACCTTCAAAACCGTCCATTTCCGTTAATAATTGGTTGAGGGTTTGTTCCCGTTCATCGTTACCCCCCCCTAAACCGGCGCCCCGTTGACGACCGACAGCATCAATCTCATCGATAAAAACTATACAAGGTGCATTCGCTTTCGCTTGTTCAAATAGGTCGCGGACGCGAGAAGCACCCACCCCGACGAACATTTCCACGAATTCCGAACCGGAAATGCTAAAAAACGGGACTCCCGCTTCGCCAGCTACTGCGCGAGCGAGTAGGGTTTTACCTGTCCCCGGAGGACCGACTAAAAGGACTCCTTTGGGGATTTTTGCCCCAATTGCCGTGAAGCGATCGGCATTTTTCAGGAAGTCCACCACTTCGTTTAATTCTAATTTTGCCCCTTCAATCCCGGCCACATCACCGAAAGTAACCTGGGTTTGGGGTTCCATCTGTACTCTTGCTTTCGATTTGCCGAAGTTCATCGCTTGGGAACCGGGACCACTTTGGGCGCGACGGAGCAAGAAAAATAGACCAACAAGAAGTAAAATCGGGAAAAAGAGGCTACTGAAGGCTCTTACCCATACTCCTTCTTCTCTTTGGGGCAGTACGGAAATATCAACGTTATTTTCTGCCAAGATGTTGATTAATTGCGGATCGTTGGGCAGGTTAACTAATACATTTGCTCCATCTTGAGTGGGTACGATCGCTCGTTGCCGGTCAGCACTTAAGCGCACGGTTTCTACTTTACCTTCCCGCACTTCCTGTAAAAATTCGCTATACTTCCAAGTTTGTTGCACTGCTGGCTGGCGATCGAAGAAAGCTGAGGCCAAGGCAAGGACTACGATTAACAATAGGGCATATAGTCCCGCATTGCGCCATTTTTTGTTATTACCGTTTTTGTTCACGCTGTCGAACTCCTGATAAATTGAGGATGATCTTATCGGTTGTCAAGGGGTTGTTAACTTATGTTAACGTTTCTCAGGAACAGTGGACAGGTTTTTTTTTAATATGCCCGTTCTGGTCCTCCCTGGGGGTTAGCTGTTGGGGGTGGGGGAGTATGTCAATGTGACTCTCCTAGACCGAGTAAGATCACTTAGTAAGCAAATGCCAAAATACTGCATAAAAGCTGCAAGTGGAACGATAGAGAGTTTAGTTGACCTCCACGGGGACTAGCTAGATGAAAAAACGAGAGACTTTGCTGGAGAAGTTTTGTTGCTTTTTAGTTTTGCGGCAAAATAGGACAGAATGGAATTGCGATCGGCGTTTGCGTCGTAACATGGAAAGCTATGGCCAAATCGATCCTAATGTCGATTCAGAGGAGTATTGGGCCCTATTCTTTCAGCAACAGTATCAGAATCCCGGTTCCAAAAATCATCTTTTCCGTGGGCATTTATACGCTTATTTGCAGGAACCTTGCTACTGGGCTGCTGCCGAAATCTATCAAAAATATCAAGCTAAACTAGATTATCAGATCGAAGACTACTTTAACGAAGGAATTCTTGGTTTTGAGGCTATCTTAGCTGACTTTAAGCCTTTATTCTCCACTCGCTTCGATAATTTTGCCACTCAGAGGATTAAATATCGCTTAATCGATCGCATCCGTCAGATTAGTCAAGCATTCGGCCATAATACTTGGAGCCTACTACTTAATTCTACCGGAGCGCGTCTCAGCCAAGCTCTCCTGGCGAGGGGATTAGTGGGGGAAACTCTCGAAAATTACCTTTTAGCTTGGGATTACTATAAAGAAATTTATGCCCAGGCAAAAATAAAAACCGATGGTAAAATTCAGGAACCTAGTCCAGAAATCTGGCAAAAAATCGCCGCTGCTTATAACTCGGATAGCCACTCTACCATCAAAATCAATTCTTCGACAATTGCCCGATGGTTAAAGGATGCGGGACAAGCTATTTTTGATTATTTATTTCCCCAAGGAAAAACAATTTCTCTACAGCAACCTTTCGGGGATGGGGAAAGTAGCACGAGGGAGGAAATGATCGAAGATACTCTCCATGATACCCCTTGGCAGCAATTAGAAGCGGCGGAAAATTTTCGCGAGTCGCAACAAAATCACCAAAAAATTCTAGCTTGGTTACGCGCAGAAATTTCACAGATTTGTCAGCAGCCGCAACAGGCAAAACTGCATCCGCAAATTCAGTTAATTCTAGAGATGACTTATGGTTCAGGGTTGGGACAAGTGGCAATTGCCGCTAAGATTACAGAAATCACCACGGTGGTTATCAAACAATATCAGGTTTCTAGGGAACTGGATAAAGTTTATCGTCACCTCGCTAAAAAGTTTTTACCCTGGGCCAGCGAAAACCTGCATATTCCTTCCCAGTCCCACGATAGAGAAGTTATTAGTAAGGCAATAGAACCATGGCTAACATACTACTATCAAACCAGCGCAACAACTCAGGAGGATTAATTATGGTTAATGATTGGTTAGAACTAACTCCTGATAGCATTTGGCTAGAAATACCCGCCGATATTCAAGAGATAAGTTGGGCAAAAAGTGCCAGTTTTACTGATGCCAGTATTCGTCAGAGATTTTATATTAATTATCTCTGTCAACAAGTTATTTTTAACTATCTACAGTCAGGGATGACTGGGGTTAGCTTAGTAGAAAATCAAGAGGATTTCTGGCAACTAGGAGTTAATGGTTTTACCGTTAAATTAGGCGAAAAGTCAGTAATATTTATTGCCAGCGAAACTCTGGATCTAGAAGCGATCGAAATTCCTCAAGAATGGGTAGATATTCCTCAATTAATTGGTGATTATTATCTAGCTGTACAGGTAAACACTGCCGAAAGTCATCTGAGAATTTGGGGTTGTACTACCCATAAAGATATTAAGGAAAAAGGACAATATATTAAGCGTAATCTTAACTACTCTCTACCGAGAAATCAACTGCAATCAGGATCAGATTCTTTAGATTTATGGGGAGAGTGTCAATTACAAGCAGTTAAGATTGAACGGGAAAAGATGGAGGAAAAACTATCTTTAGATAGATTGACAACCTTACTAGACATCTTAGCTAATCCTCAGTTAATCTTTCCCAGAAAAGCCGTTGCTTTTCAGGAATGGGCAGCAGTTATCGTCAATAGTAACTGGAGAAAAATTTTAATTACCCGTCGGCAAAAATCCCCCGTCAAGTTAACCAATTGGTTTACTGATAATTTCCCCCTTGATTGGCAAAGTATCCTCGATTTTAGCTCACTGTCACTGGTTCCAGCTTTCAAAAATACAGAAATTAAACGCATCAAAGATTTAGGAGTAGAATTACTGGGAAATCCCCTCGCTTTGATGATTACTATCGCTAAAATTGAAGAAATATTTAGCCTGCAAGCGACTGTTTACCCCACCGGAGAAACAAGCACTTTACCCCCCCATTTAAAATTAACTATTCTCACCGAAACTGGTCAGGTTTTTCGAGAAGTAATTGCCACAGATAACGATGAATTTATTCGTTATCGATTTGATGCTGAATTGGGGGATAAATTCTTTATTGAAGTGGCTTTAGAATCGGCAAAAGTAACCGAATATTTACAAGTATAAGCGAGGAAAAACTTAATGATTAAACTCTTAACTCTCGAACTAGATGGCACATTTGATCGGGGATTTAAAGTAAAATTAGAAATTCGTCCCGATCTTAATTCTCGTCCCCAAACTGTGATCAAAGCAAGGCTACCAGCTAATTTAGAGTTATTAACTCTTTACCGTCAATGGCAACGTCACTATAGTGAATTAGAGGGATTTTTTAAAGTCTTAAAAGATAGCAATCCCCAACAAATTACCAATAGTTCTCAGCAGAGTTTAGTCTTTAAAAACTGCCAAGAAAAAGCCAAAGTATTTGAGGATAACTTAAACAAATGGTTGAATAATAGCCCAGAATTTGAACCGATCAAAACCGCAATTCTGCGCTCTGGCAATAACTTTCGTATCTGGTTACAAACCGATAATATTTGGCTGCAAAGATTCCCCTGGGAAAAATGGGAAATTCTCCAAAATACCGGCGCAGATATAGCCATTATTGTCTCAGAATACGATACCTTAACCAGACAATTAAGAAATCATGAAAAAATTCGGATTTTAGCCATTTTAGGCTATGCCACCGACTTAAGATTTCTCGAAGAAGATCGCAAAACTTTAGACGATATTGCGGGAAAAGCAGGAGCCGAAATTATCTGGGAAAAAGCTCCCCACCCGCAAAAATTAAATCAGTTATTGCGTCAAGAAACTTGGAATATCCTCTTTTTTAGCGGTCATAGTGCCAGTACAGAAGATGGCCAAGATTGCGAAATTCAACTAACAGAAACTCATAAATTAAAGATAGCTGATTTTAGCTTTTCTCTGGGAGAAGCCACTAAAAACGGGTTAAAGTTAGCGATATTTAACTCCTGTGATGGTATCGGTTTGGCACAACAACTATCACGGGAAAAAGGGATGGCATTACCCCATCTAATCTTTATGCGCGAGAAATTACCCGATCCTGTTTCTCCCAAATTTCTGCAATACTTTTTAACCGCTTTTACCAATAATAAATCTCTCTATAGTGCCGTACATGAAGCCCAAAAAAATCTCCACGATGACTGGGAAAAAGACTATCCCTGTGCCAGTTGGCTGCCCGTAGTTTGCCCCAATCCCACCGAAGAACCCCCCACTTGGCATAGTTTCAGTAACTCCCCTCAAAAACAACAAAATTGGCGACGATTTGCTCTAACTTTCGGTTTAGGTTTAGCCGTAACGATGACAGTCTTAGCAATAAGAGAAACAGGAATTTTAGAACCCTTAGAATTAAATATTTATGATCGTCTGATGCAACTAAAACCCAAAGATAAACCCGATGAAAGATTATTAATTATTACCATTGATCGCCAAGATTGGGAATATCAAGATCGCATGGGTATGAAAAGACCAACAATACCCGGAAGCGATCGAAAACGTTCCCTCGCAGGAGAAGCATTATCGCAGCTTTTAAATAAATTACTGCCCTACGAACCGCAAATTATCGCCTTAGATATCCTCCGTCCCATCGCTGCCAGTCAAGATTATCCACCCCTAGCCAAACAATTACAAAATACTCCTAATTTTATCTCGATTTGTAAGTTTAATAATTACCCGCAACCGGACGGATTTCCCCCACCCCCGGAACTGCCAAAAAATCAGAGTGGTTTTAGTAACATAGTCCCAGACGAAACCATTGCCGGAGTTCCCCGAATTCGTCGTTTTTTATATCAGGCAAAACTCGATCGCACCTCTCCCTGTCTTCCCCCGGATTCTTTGGCCAAAGTTGACTCAATGTCCTGTAATTTTAAAGATTATGCTCCTAGTTTTAGTCTCCTAATTGCCAAACGATATCTAGAATCCCAGAATCAAGATTTTGACTGCAATAAACTGGAGCGGGGAATTCTAGAAATTAATATCGGGGATACTCATCTCGGTGACTGGCTACAATCCAACCGCGGCCCCTACAGAACCAGTCAATCCGATACCCGATCTGGCCGTCAAGTTATGCTCGCTTACCGTCGAATCGCCGATAATGGCATCGATGCAATCATAAAAATTGCCCCGAAAAAATCTCTCCGACAGGTTTTAGATCCGGGTTTTAATTCTGAATCAGTCCGGGAAAAAATTGTCCTGATTGGAGTAACAGAACCCGGGATCGATGATTTTTTAACCCCCTTTAGTCGCAACCCATCGGAAGCAATTCCGGGGGTTTATTTGCACGCGCACGCAGTCAGTCAAATTCTCGATACAATGGAAGGAAAACGTACCTCGATCGCTTTTTGGAATCCCCTACAGGAGGCTTTCTGGGTGTTGGGTTGGTCCCTGGTGGGGGGATTATTAACGTGGCGTTTTCTTCGGGTAAAAACGGTACTTTTGACAGTGGCGATCGCTGTGATTTCCCTTACTGGTATCGGTTGGCTTCTCTT
Source organism: Microcystis sp. LE19-8.1F (assembly GCF_027531715.1). Taxonomy (NCBI): domain Bacteria; kingdom Bacillati; phylum Cyanobacteriota; class Cyanophyceae; order Chroococcales; family Microcystaceae; genus Microcystis; species Microcystis sp. LE19-8.1F. The sequence continues at coordinate 17,978 of NZ_JAPZSO010000159.1, forward strand.
TAGTTATTTCGGTCTCTGGGTTCCGATTATTCCCCCAGCGATCGCACTTCTCACCACCTCCGGTATCTTCTTTTTTCTTCGTTCTTACTACTTAAAATAGCTAGGTAAGGCTTGCTGAAAAAGTACGGGCGAAGCATTCGGATAGAAAATCTCCGGTTTCACCGATAGGTTATTGCCCGAATGCTTCGCCCCTACAGGACCCGGGCCGATGAAGACGCAAGGTTTTGAAGCACGATTCTCTCAAAATCTTGCACCTGTTTCACGAGAAAAACGACAAAACTCTTACCTTGCCTACATTTCACATTTATTCAGCAAACTCTAGGTAAAAGCCATGATCAAACCTTCGATCGCCCTCATCCTTCTTTTCTCCCTACTGCCTCAACCCGGGTTAACCCTTATCACCCCGGCTGCCGGAAATATTTCTAATCATCCCATTCTGACGGCACAGGGCGATCGGGAGCTTACCGAGGAGCAATTCCTACAACGAGTCACCGTTAAGATTACTAGCGAGACAAATCGGGGATCGGGGACGATTATCGCTAAAAAAGGCGATAATTACCTTATCCTAACCAACGCCCACGTTACCCGCAGCGCGAAAACCCTACAGGTACAAACTTACGACGGCCACAGCCGTGCGGCCCGCATTGTCCCCAATTCCCTATCGGAGAATCAAGATCTCGCCCTGCTGGAGTTTAGCGATACCCGGGACTATCCGATCGCCACCATCGCGAAGTTTACCCCCAATCAAGACAGGATCGGTTTAGAAGTGGTGGCCGCGGGATATGTTGCCGAAACGGGACAGTATCGGACGACAAAGGGAACCCTCGAACAGGTCAGCGATCGACCCCTCCGGGAGGGCTACAGCGTCGGTTATAGTGGCGAGATCGTGCAGGGAATGAGCGGCGGTGGTATCTTTTTCGAGGATGAGTTAATCGGTATTAACGGGCGATCGGCCCATCCGATTCTCTCTAACTACATCTACGAGGACGGTACAAAACCCACAGACGCAGAAATCCAACAGATGAGAGCGGTTAATTGGGGCATTCCCATCAATACCCTATTAACCTACATCCGGCCCGAAATCCTCAGCGCCTATAACCTACCCCTACCGCAGGTGAACCCCGATATAGAAACCACCGCCCCTACTGACTATATCGCCGAATTAGAAACAAAAGCCAAGGGTTTCACCGTGCGGATTGATAGTAGCAGTAAAGCCAATGGAAGTGGCGTAATTATCGCTAAAAAAGGGAATATTTACACAGTTTTAACCGCCGCTCACGTCCTCTGCGAAAAAATCGCCGAGGAGAAAACCTGTGTCAATTTCACCTACACCGTCGTCACCAGGGACGGCAAAACTCGAAACATCGAGAAAAGCACCATCATCCGTCAGGAAGGGGTAGATTTAGCAGTTTTTCAGTTTGAAAGCCAGGACAATTATCCCGTTGCGGAAATAGCGAATTATAACCCAAATACCGGTGATTTTGTTTTTGCGGCAGGATTTCCGAAAATTGGCAACAATCCCTCGAAATGGTTGTTTAGTGGCGGTACAATTCACGATAAAGAAGGGGGATTACTAGCAACCCGCCAAAGTGACTTAAGCACTCAACAAGGGGGAACATTACAAAGTGTTGCTTCTTTAACCGGAGGCTATGAATTAGTTTATACCAGCATCACATTTGGGGGCATGAGTGGCGGTGCAGTCTTAGACTCCCAGGGGAGAGTAATAGGGATTCATGGACGTTCAGAAGGAGCAGAGGGAGGGAAAATTCAGTTAGGGTTGAGTTTAGGGATTCCCATTAGCACTTTTATCGGATTGCAAGAAAGATTCAAGGTAAAACCGCAATTATTAACCACTGCTCAACCCCAAGTTAGCCAGCAACAAAAACTAGAAATTTTTATAGCGATTACTATTGGTGTTATTGTTCCTAATACCAATGCGAAGGCGGATATTTGGATAGAAAGGGGAGGACAATTATGGCGGTTAGAAAGGTATGAGGAAGCAATTAAAGCCTTTGATGAGGCGATTAAGCAAAATGACCCCGATAATGTCTATTTAGCTTGGTATGGGAAGGGATTAGCGTTATTTGAATTAGATAAAGATCAACCAGCCATAGAAGCTTTGCAACAAGCGATTAATACCTTACCTAAACGGGAAGATTTAAAGAAGTTTCACAGTAGTATTTTACAAAAGCAAAGTGTTGTTTATCGCTATTTAGAAAATTATGAGCAAGCCTTAACGGTGATTAATCAGGCGATTTCTCTGGTTCCTAATAACCCCAATTACTATAACGAGAAAGGGGGAGTATTAATTGAATTAAAACGCTATGATGAGGGATTAGCCGCAATTAATCAGGCAATTAATCTCGCTCCCCGTGCTGCTTGGTATGGCAATCGGGGGCTTGTTTACCATAACCAACAAAAATACGAATTAGCCCTCTCTGACTACAACAAAGCCATTGACATTAATCCTAATTTTGCTATGGCTTACAACAATCGGGGGAATCTTTACCAAGACCTACAAAAATACGAATTAGCATTAGATGACTACAACAAAGCTATTGAACTTAATCGTAATTTTGCTGGTGCTTACAACAATCGAGGGATTCTTTACCGTCGCCAACAAAAATACAAATTAGCATTAGATGACTACAGCAAAGCTATTGACATTAATCCTAATTTTGCTGGTGCTTACAACAATCGGGGGGTTCTTTACCATAACCAGCAGAAATACGAATTAGCCCTCTCTGACTACAGCAAAGCCATTGACATTAATCCTAATTTTGCTATGGCTTACAACAATCGGGGGACTCTTTACTATAACCAGCAGAAATACGAATTAGCCCTCTCTGACTACAGCAAAGCCATTGACATTAATCCTAATGATGCTGATGCTTACGTCAATCGGGGGATTCTTTACTCTGACTTGCAGAAATACGAATTAGCCCTCTCTGACTACAGCAAAGCTATT
>NZ_JAPZSO010000024.1:0-1882 GCF_027531715.1 Microcystis sp. LE19-8.1F
ATCAGAAGGTAGTTCATCTTCGGTCGGTGGTAGCTTGATCCCCAGTGGGTTAGCTGCAATTAGGAGGGTTTCTTGAGCCATTGGTTGGTTGGGGTGAACAACTGATACCACTTTCTTATCATAAACTATTGTCAATGTCAACCCAATTGCGCTCTCAATTGGGTTGACAAGCGCTCGGCTCGTTTTAGGCTATATGATTTTGTCAAGATTCTCTCACTTTATTACAATTCTAATCTTTTACGTAAATCTGACAATTTTTCAGGATACGGTCATCTATGTTTTTCTCTGACTCTACAAGTTGATAATTATTCTCATAGAGTAATTCTAAAAAAGTGCCATGAAGATTTTCTTTTATGATAGGTACATTTATGGGACATAGGGTGACAATTGGATTAAATTTCTTGAGAGCATAAGTAAAACGGGACTGAAAAGAATTGTCCCCAGATAAAATAGAAGTTATCTCGGGATAGAACAATACTTTTCTGTTTTTATCAAGATAATAATAGGATTCAAATGAATCTGAAAGGAGAATTGATGGGCGGTTTAATTGCTTTTCTAATCTAGCCACTCTCTCAGACAAGCCTTACAATGGGAGCATCTCACTTGTGCAATGAGTATTAATGCTTATAGCCGTCAAAAACTAGAAAATCTTGAACTTGATCAAAAAGAGAAATGAGATTATAATAGTGATAACCTACGATTCAGAATATATCTCGATGGCAGGAACAATCCAATGTTATCAGAAAATGAAAAAAGAATTCAAGAGTTATCCCGAGAGTTAGGAGCGTGTCTCTAGGAGCAATCCCAAATTAAGAAATTTAATAACTTGGGAGAAATAGAGGAGACTGTCAGAGATTTAATGATCAAGTATGTTAACCCAGAAATCGTTCTTTTTTTATCAAAATAAGTATAGAAGAAACCGCCAGCCGGACGAGAAGAGTAAAAAGTATTTTGGGTGAATTACCAATGATGGTTATTTTAAAGGGAATTTCCATTGGTTCTGGCTCCAGGTCATCTCAAGTCAAACAAATTGGTTTTCTTGTTAGAATTGCTAGTGCAATGTGGAATTCTGGCAATGTACCGCCAGTCTTTCGTCATTGCTGGGCCTATCTGAATGGTTCTCTTTTTTAACTTTTTTATTTACCTCGTTAAGCATTCTTACTTGATGCAAATGTGAGATGCTCCGCCTACAAATTCTTCGATTAAAGACTCTCAGGAAATTTGCATTCTCACCACTATTAGACCATTTGTCCTGGAAGATGAGGTTAGCATAACAAACACAGTCACTCACTCAAAGTTAATCCGTTCTCGTTCGACAACTAAAGGCCTTTTTAAAATTCTCATGTGCATTAATCCGATATATTCCCCAATAATGCCGATAAAAAATAGTTGCACAGAAGCGAGTAAAAATAGTCCGACCATGATTGGTGCGGTTCCTAAAGGAAAATAATCCCAGAACAACAATTTGGCGATTAAATAACCTAACGCCACTAGCAGACTCAAGAGGGACAAAGCAAAGCCTAAAATGGTGGCCAGTCTGAGGGGAACTTGGGAGTGACTGGTAATACCCAGCATCGCCTCGCTATAGTATCGATAGAAGTTATAACTACTTATACCCCGTTTTCGCCGTTGTTGTTGATACTCAAAAGAGAAACTTTCAAAACCTAACTCTTCAATGAGTCCCCTAAAATAGGGATAGGGATCGTTAATCTCTCGTAGAACATTGATGACTTTGCGATCGTATAACCCGAAACCTGTAAAATTTCTAGTAACTTTTATATCCGAAAGATTGTCCATTAAATAATAAAAAATTTGTCTAGCGAAATAGAAAAAAGCTCCTTCTTTCATCGGAGTTTTAACCGCTTTAACAACTTTATAGCCT
>NZ_JAPZSO010000151.1:0-4316 GCF_027531715.1 Microcystis sp. LE19-8.1F
TGTTCTGAGATGGAGAGCTTTATTGTAAACTAATCTTACACAGCCCAAGGTGCGCCGCAATAGCGACTCTTGTTCTGCTGTGGGGTAAAATCGAAACGAATAGGCTTTCTCCATATCTCACATTCTAGCATATATCGTGTACATGCGCTAATATTTAACAGTAAAGCCGTCGTAGAACGACGGGGTTTCAGACCCAAATTTTCGATGAGGCTGCGCTAGTCTATCTGAAGCGGTCGGCCCAAAAAGTCGGGTTCTTCGTTACTTGGTATGGTTCAATAGGGTGGCATAAATCGACTAAATCCTTATCTGGCAAGAGTTCTATTGATTAGTTCGTTCTAGAGCGAAAACAATTGACAAAAATCGCATCAATGTCCTTCTCTATAAGGGTTTCATCCCTTATAGAGAAGGACATTGCATAGCACAAACCGAAGAACCAAAAGTCGGACTAGATGACAAAAAAATTGTCACTCACTGCGGCCGGCGATCCTGCATTACCGAGTTAGCAAGACGCGGAACTGATTTAACGCGATGTGCAACTAAAAACCACAGAATCAGGGTTCCAGAGGATACTTTATCTCTGCTGATTTCTGAAAACCTTGTAAATCAAGACTGAAAATATAGTTGCACACGGGGTTAACTCCTGTAATTTCAGCACCATCTCCACCAGTTGTTCTGGGGTCAGGTTTTTCAGGCTTTCCCTGTCTAGTAGCTGCTGCGGTTCTTTTTGCTTCATCCTCTCAATCTACACTTTTTTCTGTTTTTGTCAATCCCCTGACCTGAATCCTTACGGGCAGCTAAGATAATTAGAATTATTATGAGTAGATTTATATCTTGAATCTGCAAAACTATGGGAGTTGCTAAGATTACTCCTAAAATAGTGCCGCCAAGACGCTGTATAGCCTTTTGGATTGTGCCACCATAATCTGGCTGGAGAACAAACAGCACCGTGAAAGCCATCCAATAACCGTGATGCCAATGGAGTAAAATAGATACAAACATGGTAAAAGTAGTGACAGTGGCTAGACGCATAGCCGCAGTAAAATTAATCGACTCAAAAGTCCAGTTATTTTTCAATATTTCCCAAAAAGAGGTGACTGGAGTTAAAGAAACTGACTGGAGTGCAACCTTGACTTGCCTTTGGTGATCGAGGAGTAGGGTAATAGTGGCATCAATTTGTTCTGCCAAGTTTTTCAGAATCAGGATCAGTTTATGCAGATTAGGTGTGATGGTTTCCTGAGAATTACTGCCAATACGGAACTTTTTCCTTAAGTCCTGCACTTCCTGTTGTAAAGTTATGAGCATCGACAAGGTTTCTTGAGCAATTTCTTGGCGATGGCTTGTCTTCCTCAATTTAACTATCTCATCTAGGTTTTTCATTACCTTGATCAGGGTTTGGCAGGCTTGCTTGAGATCTGGTTCCATCTCAGCTAATTCTCTCTTACTTTGTCCGACCATCAATTCTGTCAGAGCAATGACTTCCCGATACATATCAGTTAGCTTCTCAATCAGAAAAATCAAGTACTGGCCTTCAATATGAGTGCCAGGTTGACTTCTATAAACCTCGTACCAGAGGCTATGAGCTTGGGCGGTCTCGCGTAGCGAGCGCGTTGCGACCATTGTTCCAGTTTGATATTGTGCTTGGGCTGTTTCCAGATCCCAGAGTTCGTCCTTATCGGCAATCTCAACTCGGGCAACAGTTTCGAGAAAATGGGTCAAGCTTTGGTAACTGGCAATGATGGCTTGTTTAACTGGCCTGTAGGGATCGTTGAGCCATATTACCCAGTGGAGAACCATTACCCAAATGCCGGCCAATAAGAGTAACCAAAATCTTTCTAGGGCTAGATCCAGATTGCCCGGTAGGTGAGTAGAGATAAACCAAAACACTGCCACTACCGGCGTTGTCAGATGAAGAGATGAGAAGGCAAAATGGATAGAAACTCAATGAAGGAAAAAAAACGATGAAATGTCCAGAATGTCAAAGTGACCACATCAATAAAAATGGTCATCGTGGTCAAAAACAAAACTATATAGGGTTTGCTGAATAAATCTAAAAACCTTGTTGGGTAAAACTTTTAGACCTTTTGGCCATCAAAAAGTAATGGATATGGGAGTGATCGGGGGAAAAATTCCGGGACTTTTTCCCTGAAAATTAGGTAATTGACCCCCTCAAAATCGGTAAAACCCTACACCCCACACCCGTTCGGACCTCGGCGTGAGCTTTTGTCGAACGCAAAAGCTCACGGCCGAAGCCTGCCCCCAGGAAAAACTTTTTCAGCAAACCCTAAATAGGATTAGAGATCGCGTTGACAACCAAACCGATAACCACTACTGCCAAGGTGAAGGAAAGAAAAGAGTGAAAGAGGGTCAGGCACCGGACCTAAAAAAATACTTTATGCTTCATTTTTGAAACTACCCGGTTGTCGGCAGAGATGTCTGAGCAGACTATTGATACTCTCAATGTTAACCTTAAACCAACAGTTACTCATCCTTTTCTATGGCAGAGAGCGATTCCGGTTCCACATCCCCATTGGATATCTTGGGCAAGATTCCGGCCCGATTTTTAGAGGCCAAGCACCGGCTCAACCGGGTCGTCCTGTGGGCGGCAATTGTTGGCATTCTAGCTGGTTTAGTGGGTACTGGCTTTCGGATGGCCGTACACCACATCCTCCAGCAACGGCAACAACTGGCTGCCGCTCTGGCTGATTACCCGATTCTGAATTGGTTAATCCCTAGCCTGGTAGCTGGGGGGATGGTCTATGCCAGCTTCTGGCTGGTGCGGAGGGTAGCGCCGGATACGGCTGGCAGCGGCATTCCCCAGATTGAAGGGGCGCTCGACAACCTCTTGCCCTTCGACTGGCGGCGAGTCCTGCCGGTCAAGTTTTTTGGCGGGATGCTCTCCATTGGGGCGGGGATGATTGCCGGTTTTGAAGGGCCGACCATTCAAATCGGAGGTGCCATCGGCAAGATGGTGGCTGCTTTCGTCGGGGCCTCCTCTGAACAGGCACGCATTCTGATCGCTTCGGGAGCAGGTGCCGGCTTGACCACAGCTTTCAATGCTCCAATCGCTGGCATCTTGTTTGTCACCGAAGAAGTGCGTCCTAAATTCGATTCGTGGAACTTGTCCTACCGTTCCGTGATGGTTGCTTCGATTACAGCAACTATTGTCGTCCGGCTGCTCTTGGGTCAAGATGGCTTCATGAAAATCACCCATTTCGAGAGAGTTCCTCTCGGTACTCTCTGGATGTTCGTGATTTTGGGGGTTGGGCTGGGAATCGTTGGCTATTATTTTAATTTTTTCCTGTTTCGTTCCCTAGACTGGTTTGGCCGGCTGCGGGGGCTTCCTTACCAACTCCTGGGGTTATTGGTGGGAAGTGCGATCGGTTGGCTCGGTTGGCTCTACGCTCCCTTATACTAAATCCGTTGAGTATAGGCTACATATCAGGAGAGGCAATAGGCACTCTTGCAATAGGCAAAAGGAGCAATAGATAATCAGTTTTTAATAACCAGATTTAGTATTAGTTGGCAGTGGCGATGAATCGGTCATCTGGACTTTTAATAGTGAAGCTCCAAGATCGGTCTTGCTGCTGATTTTCTTAGGGCGCTTTCTCCTGACAATGATTTGTTATGGTTCCGGGGAAATTGGCGGGATTTTTGCCCCCATGTTAGCCTTGGCTACTCTATTCAGTTTAGGGCTGGCACAAGTGTGCGATGCTTGGTTTCCAGGTCAACTGCCCCAACCCGGGGTTTTTGCCGTCGCTGGGATGGGGGGATTAGTGGCGGCCACAGTCCGCGCTCCCCTCACCGCCGTCATGCTGGTGATGGAATTGACTGATAATTTTTTGGTGGCGCTGCCGATCTTACTGACTTGTATCTGTGCTGCGATCACCGCTCATATTTTAGGTGGCGAACCTGTTTATAGTGTCTTGCTCAAGCGCATTTTGGACAAATTAGAGCGGCAACCCCCCAGCGATCGGATTTAACCTGAGTTCGGTAGAACCAGAATTAATAACCACAGAGACACAGAGGACACAGGGTTTTTTTATTGCGGTTAATCATCCGAATCTGATATTACTTACTGTAATGCTTCCTAAAGTTGATCGTAGGGTGGGCATTGCCTACCACTTTCCTAACTAAGTTAAACAAAGAAATTACCCACTGTCAGGCTACCTAAAGCTGGTAAACTACCAGTAAATCCAGTGATATTTATTAATAAATCATTGCTGGATTGGAAGCCAGCCGTGCTATCATTAATAATCAGGTAAGTTCCAGCTATTGCACCAGTTGTTACCTGCACTAAGGCTGCACTATTAATCCCT
>NZ_JAPZSO010000245.1:0-14250 GCF_027531715.1 Microcystis sp. LE19-8.1F
TAAGCTGCCCGCGCATTTAAATTGCTTGTTGAGACGAGGCAAGAGGCACTCTTGCAAGAGGCAACAGTAAAGGGATTGGGGGAGATTCGGCTAATCTTAAGAATAAGCGCTTTAAATGCGTCTTAGCTTAGCTTGCAGTGGTGGGTCTAACTCACCGAAGCGGACTCGGAGCAGGTTTTCCACCACCAGACGTTCCCCCTCTTGCAGACCCCGTTCTAGACCCCGTTCTAGACCTTGTTCTTCTCCTTCGGCCAGTGCCTCTTGATAGACTCTCGTTTGTTTTAAATCACTTAGTTCAAACATAGCTTCAATTTCCTCGCGACTTTTCTGGGGGAAGTAGTAGGGTTAATTCATCAATCAACTCTCATAGTAGGGCTAATTCATCAATCAACTCTCATAGTAGGGTTAATTCATGAATTAACCCTACCCTTGATAAGGGGGGTGCCGATCCCCCCTTCCCCCCTTGATAAGGGGGGTGATAGCTTCAATTTCCTCGCGACTTTTCTGGGGGAAATCGCTTTAAGAGTTCCTGCTTGGAACACTGTAGGAGTAAAGGAGTAAATTCTTCCGGAGACAGTTGTAAAATCCGGCTGATAATAGCTTGCAGTGGTGGGTCTAACTCACCAAAACGGACTCGGAGCAGGTTTTCCACCACCAGACGTTCCCCCTCTTGCAGACCCCGTTCTAGACCCCGTTCTAGACCCCGTTCTAGACCCCGTTCTAGACCCCGTTCTTCTCCTTCGGCCAGTGCTTCTTGATAGACTCTCGTCTGTTTTAAATCACTTAGTCCAAACATAGCTTCAATTTCCTCGCGACTTTTCTGGGGGAATTTGTAAATGATGATACTTTCGATTAGGTCAATTAACTGCCGTTGACTGGACTGGTCGGTGATTTCTTCTCTGGTGCGCTCGATTAGGGTTTGAGCAGTCCTCACCGCTGCCGTTTCCGACTCTACTACTAATTTAATCACACCGATTCCTAAGGAGGGATGGGACACCTGGGGCAATTCATCGAGATAAATGCGTCTAACACTCGATAAATTGAGGATTTCGCCAAAATGTAGCGATTGTTCCCGTTCCACCCCACGATGGGGATAAATGACGACAATTTGCCAGGGGTGAGGTGGTCGATATTGTTTTAAAAATAGGAACAATTCCGCAAAAAGTCGATAGTAGAGGGTGTCGTCTGGTTGGAACTGCACTTCCACTAGGTAGAGGGGTTGCTGACTATCTTCTCTGAGTGGTATAAATAAGCCATCGAGACGGAAAGAGAGTTGTTTCACCTCTTGGGAGGTGAATTGATAGTTTGCTGCTCCCGGTTGGGGTTGTCCGATTAAGTCAAAGAAACTGTCCGGAAAACGCAGGAAGATTTGGTAAAAGAGACTGTCAGTTTTCACGAGAAATCTCGCTTCTAGGGTTTATTGGCAATTGCCGAATCATTTGGCTAAACGGTTAATACTCTAGTATTAATAGGCGTCGTAAGCAGCTAGACACAATTGATTATACATATCTAACTACCTCTTGCCTCTTGCCTCTTGCCTCTTGCCTTTTGCCTCACCTCAACAAGCAATTTAAAGGCGCGGGCAGCTTATCTGGCTCTTTTCCTGTATAATCAAGTCTTAATTTTATGACTTGTCATTATATTTGAGGAAAATCTATGAGTTGGACAGAAGGATATGTATTGGAAGTTAACTACACTAGCGGCTTTTACGGCGAGTTAAGTCCCCTAAAATTAGGTTTAGCGACTCTGATTAAATCGATTCAACCCCCCGATTCTAGCCAAGAATTTACCTATTGTGAATTGGCCTGTGGTCAGGGTTTTACCACGAATATTTTAGCTGCTACCTATCCCCACGCCCAATTTTATGCCAATGATTTTAATCCTAGCCATATCGCCACAGCTAGAGATTTAGCGGCCAAGGCGGGAATGAAGAATATTCTTTTCTTTGATGATAGTTTTGAGGAATTTTTAGAGAGAGATTTACCTCAATTTGACTTCATCAGCTTGCACGGAATTTATAGCTGGATTAGTGCCAAAAATCGCCAAGCAATAGTTAATTTTATGCGCCGCAATCTCAAGGTGGGGGGATTAGTTTATATCTCCTATAATGCCCTTCCGGGGTGGTCGGCGGCGATGCCGATGCAGGCTTTGATGTTGCGTCATGGTCAACACAGTTCCGAGTCAATTTTAACCCGCATTGAACAGGCACTTAATTTTACAGGAGAATTATTAGAAGCTAATGCTAGTTATTTTGTCCAAAACCCAATTTTAAAAAATCGTTACGAGCGCCTGAAGGAACAAAATCGTTATTATTTAGCTCACGAGTATTTCAATCAGGAATGGAATTCTTTTTACTTCGATGAAGTAGCGAAAGAATTAGAGGATGCGAAACTTAAATATGTGGGTTCTGCCCATATTAATGACCATATTGATGCGGTCAATCTCTCCCCAGCAGCTCAAGAGAAATTAGCCAAAATCAGCGACCCAATCTATCGGGAAGTGGTGCGAGATTTCTTTGTTAATAGCCAATTCCGTCGTGATATTTTTATTCGAGGCTCTTTAGGTTTAACTCCCCAAGAACAGCTTAAACAACTACAAGAAACCCGGTTTGCCCTGATTGTTAATCCCGCAAATATCAAGTTCGAGCAGCAGTTTCCCCTGGGAGAAGTCAAGTTACAGGAGGCAGTTTATCAGCCAATTTGTCAGGTTTTGGCGGAATCTCCCCAAACTTTACTTCAACTACAAAATCACCCCAAAACCTCAAATATTAACTTAAATGGTCTTTACCAAGCTCTCATGATTTTAACTGGTATTGGCTATATTCATCCTGCTGTGGATGAGCAAACTTGCCAAGAACGGAAACCATCTACTAATGCTTTTAATAATGCAGTGAAAACCAAAGCAATCTATAATGAGGAATTAAGCTTTTTAGCTTCTCCTTTGATTGGGACTGGAGTAGTGGTCAATCGTTTAGAACAATTATTCCTCTTGGCTAAATCCTCTAACCAAAATGCAGTACAATTTGTTTGGCAAATTTTGGCAAGTCAAGGCAAAAAAGTGGTTAAAGATGGGAAAACTTTGGAAACAGAGGAGGAGAATATCACTCATCTGAAAACAGTGTACGAGGAGTTTAGTCAAGAACGTTTACTAACATTGCAAAAACTAGGTATTGAGTAAATACTAAGTAAGTAATCTCATTGCAACCAGCTACTTAGTTGATGATAGGTGGTGCGTTACGACGGATTTTTACTTTCAAGTCAAAGCAGTAATTTTGGCTGTTACGTTTTACTACTTAGTGGTGCGTTACGACGGATTGTTACTTTCAAGTCAAAGCAGTAATTTTTGCCGTCTAACGCACCCTACGTTTTACTAGAAACTGGATATTTTTAGCCATGACAGTCATTAACTTACAATTTTTCGAGAAAAAAGTTTTCTCCCAAAATGGAGAAGATGGTGTGATTGAGCAGATTTTCGCTCTCATTGGTTTTACCAATCGCTTTTATGTAGAAATTGGGGTAGAAGATGGCAGAGAATGTAATACGCGTTATCTGCGAGAAATTTATGACTGTCATGGTATCCAGTTAGATAGGGATTATAGTAACCCAGAACTTCATCTCTATCAAGAGTTAATTACTGCCGAAAATATCAATCAAATTTTTATCAAGTATCAGGTTCCCCACGAGTTCGATTTGCTTTCTATTGATGTGGACGGTAATGATTTTTATCTCTGGTTTAGTTTAGAAAAAATCTATCAACCGCGAGTGGTAGTAGTGGAATACAATTCTTCCCACTCACCCAAAGAAGATAAGGTTGTCCCCTACTCTACTCAGCGTTGTTGGGATGGAACAAATTATTTTGGAGCTAGTATTTTAGCTTGGAAAAATTTAGCAGATAAGAAAGGTTATTCCCTTATTTATGCCGATAGTCAAGGGATTAATTTATTTATGGTTAGAAATGATGTTTTAAGCGAAAAAAATCTCAATTTTTTAAACACAAATATCCCAGAGTTAATTTATGTGCCTCCTAATTATTATGGCTGCTTACCCTATAGAAATTTGGGAAAAGGTCATCCTCCCGATCCTTTGCAAAGAGAATATTTAAGTTCGCAAGAAATTTTACTAACAGGCAAATTTGCCGATATAATAGAGGGAAGTTATCAAATAGTTGCCCAGTTGAATGAGCGGGTAAGTTTTGCCGGTTATTTAGCTAATTTCCTTCATCCTCAATTATTCCGACAAGGGTTTTACTTACCCGAAGAAAATTTTACTTGGTTAAAAGGTGATTATGCTTTTTTTACTATCCAGCTTGACTGTCCTGTTCCCCTACTTATAGAATGGCAAATAGTGACAGTTTTTCTCTCGTCAGAAAACCCTACACTTAAGGTGGAGGTATGGGTAAATGAAAAATTAGTGGATATTTGGAACTTTGAATATAATCGTTTCCAAAATAATCTTCGTAAGTTTATTTACTGCTCTAAAAATATACTCAATGAAAACTCATCTCTAATAACTATTGAACTAAAAATAGAGGGTTCCACATCACCTAAAAATTTAGGACTAAGCGATGATGATAGAAACTTAAGCTTGGCTATTTCTCAGATAAATTTTCTTTCTAGTGATTATTAACTTAATCACCAAAAGTCTTTCACTCATAAAAATTGATGACTAATTATGTTTATTCAACCAGAAACTTTTATCGAATTTTGTTATGAAACTTTTTTGCAGAGAGCTGCGGATATAGAAGGGAAAAGATATTATCTGGAACAGATCAAATTAGGACGGTCTTTTCAGGAAGTTATCCAGTCTTTTTTACAGTCTTCTGAATTTCAGCAGAATCAACAAAATAGCCAAAATAATAATGAGCAGCAACGAAAATTTATTACTAACTTATACAAGTATTTACTAAAAAGAAATCCCGATAACTCAGAATTAGAATATTGGCTGAATACCTCCCATACTTTACCAGAAATATTACATATTTTCGGAGAATCAGCAGAGTATAAACAGGTCAATAATTTTAGTCTCAAAAAGCCGCCCAAATCCCTGTATGGAATTATGATCAAAAGTGATGAAATTGACGGTTATTTACTCTATCCCACTTTTGATAAAGTCCAACTTCAGGAAGCTTTAGAGGGAAAACCATTTCAGCTAAATGATTTTTTAGCCTGTATGACATTTCTGGAAAATCATAGTCTATTCCACCCCGATAAGTCTTGTTTTCTTGATTTGGGTGCTAATATTGGCTCCACATCCATTTATGCTTTAAAAGGTAATTACTTCCAATCCGCTATCTCTATCGAAGCTTCGGGTTTAAATTATCAATTTCTAACTTTTAATACTCAGATTAACCAGTTAACTGAGCGATTACAAGCACTGAACTACGGATTAGCTAATTTTACCGGTACAGGAGAATTAGTTTGTAACCCTGATAATTGTGGCGACTTCCGTATTCAACCAGTCAATGTCACAGATAATTTATTTAATGAAGACAACTATAGGCGAGAATTAGCCGAGTTTATTACTCTAGATGAGTTAAAGAATCGAGGAATCTTAAATCCTCGAAAAATTGGTTTTGTTTGGATAGATTGTCAGGGTAGTGAAGGACTAATATTTCAAGGAGGACAAGAATTTTTTCGAGAAATATCTGTTCCTTTATATGTGGAATTTTGGCCCTACGGAATTAATCGACTAGCTGGAAAGAAAAGTTATTTAAGCTTTATCGAAACTTTTGCCTCTAGAGTAGGGAGATTGCGAGGGGGAAAATTTGTTGAAACAAGTTTAGATTTTCTCGATACATTTTATCAAGATAATTTAAACACTGGGGAATATATTGATATTTTAGTTATTCCCAATTAAGCTTACTATAGCGTTTCCTAAGCTAGTGAGGTACACCTATTTTTCTTCCCTTTTGCCTTCTGCCTCTTGCCTTTTGCCTAAAACCCATCACTTTTGTACCTCAGCAGACTGAAAAACGCTATAAACTAATAGTTATTTTTTATAAAGTAAGCAAGTTTAGATTTTTTGATGACAATCTTAAGCAGTCTTTTAATAGCTGACTTAGCTGTAGATAAACTTTTAATTTTCTCTTGCTGGCTTTCAATATTTTCTAATAATTGCGTATTCTGATTCTTGAACTTTTCCAGAGAATATTCCATTTCTTTAAGACTCCTAGATGTAATTAGCTGCTGGAGAGATTGATTTTGTTTTTCTTCTTGTAATTTTCTTAATTCTACCCAAACCTGACCCGAAGGATTTTCTTTAACTTCGGTAATAGTTCTGAGGATAATTTGAGAAATTTTTTCGGAATTTTGCCGCCAGGAAAATTGTTGATATCTCTCTAATCCTTTGTCTATTAGTTGCTGACGAATTTCAGGAATTTGTATTTTTTTGATAGCTTGTATCATCTCATCAATACTGGTGCTGTCAATGTATAAAACTGCATCACCTCCTACCTCTGGAATCGCCGAGTTAAAGCAAGTAATCACGGGACAACCACAGGCCATTGCTTCAATAATTGGCAGTCCAAATCCTTCATAAAGAGAAGGATAAACTAAGGCAATTGCACCCGAATAAGCGGTTTTTAAATCCTGATCATCTAATTTTAAGACATAGGTGGTAATATTTGTGGCTAATTTCGATAATTCTGGCTCTAACTCTAAATCACCACCGACACAAACCACAGCTAAATTATTATTTTTAGGCAAATTATTCCAAGCTTCAAAGAATAATTTGACATTTTTATAACCCTTGAGACTAATCCGGGAACCAACGATGAGAAAATAGGGTTTTAAAATCTGGTATTTTTGCTTAAAACCATCAATTTCTTGAGCTATACTTCGAGAAAATTCTTGGCTGACTCCATTATAAACAACATCAATTTTATCCTGGGTAATGTGGGGATAAAACTCAACTAAATCTCGAGCAGTATTAGCTGATATAGTAATATACCTAGAAGCGTACAAAATTGCATAGCGCTTTTCCTGCCATTCTGGTTGATTTAAATCCGCTTCTAGGACTTCAGGTATCATATCATGAACCATTAGAGCCGAAGGAGTGCTTAGGGGAGTGGTATAGTAAGTAGAAATAAAGAGAGCTGCCTGAAGCCGATCGCAGATTGCTTGAATTTTTCTAGTATCCTCTCCGCTATGATTATAATCGTAGGCTTCTAATAACCAATATTTTAAGTTTTTTAGTCTCGGTGCGGTTTTATTTCTATCTAAAATAATAATATGTTGACCAAATTCTGAGTTACTCCATTCTTGTAGAATTGAATACCAAACTCTCGCTATTCCTCCTTGGTTAATTTGAAAAATAACGCCATCAATCACAACAATAGGTTTTCTCTGCTCGGACATAGATTGAATTACTTGTAAGTTTTCTCGCTCATCTTCAGTTAAGGGTACACCTAGATCATGATTAACTTCTAAATCACTAATTTCCCCACGCTGTACTTGATAGTTTTTACACACTTGATTTTGTTCTCGTAAAGATTGATTATTCTTTTGCTGTTCTAATTTATCAGTTCTTTTATCAATAATATAGAGATATTTTTGTTGAAACTCTTGAACAAGTTCTTGCTCTTTTTCTGAAGAAGCACTATCGATCACAGTAATTTATAATTCTCCCTTTTGATAGAAAATTTGTATTAATAAATCCTCTAGTATCCCCGAATAAGCTCGGCTGAATTATCAGCAAAAACAGGGGCGAGAACTTTGATTTTATTAACGAATACGCTAGGTTTTACAATAGAATTTACCTGGCTATTTTTAGGAAGTTAAAAACCTTTTTCTGCAAATTTAGACTTTCAGGCAGCCCCATGGGGTGGGAATAAACTAATTTTTGATCGTGACTGCTAACTCTGGCATAACCGATAGTGGATGATTTACCTTCCTCTGGACTGAAAAGGTCATTAACACAGTAACATTTACTAGCTGCCTTTCCTTCACTAGCGGGGAATATTTGCCCCGATAATTGCCACTTTCTGGGGTATCGGGGGAAGTACCCAGAATCTGAGCTGCTTCCCCTATCTTGACTAATCTTTTGGCCTTGACAAAACCCAGTTAAAAACCCCCACCCTAGCTAGGTTGGACGAGATTATTTAAGCCATAAACCACTTTAACGGTGATAATCTTATCCTTATCGGTAAGTTCTTCTAACACCTCTTTTCCCTGGACTAAATAGCCAAAAACCGAATAACGACCATCCATGAGATTAAACCCCGGAGGAGTTAATTCATTATCGAATTTAAAGAAAAAGAATTGCGAGGAACCCCCATTAGGATTAGTATCCGGACGCGCCAGGGCCACTGCACCAAAAGCGTTAAAAGGCAAGGCGAGACTGGGTAAGTAAATCCCTAATTCTTCGAGAGTATTGCCATAAACTGGTTCTTCTTCCCCTTTAATCAAAATTTCTAAGGGAATAGAGCGATATTGCTTAGTTTTCGGGTCAAGAAAGCCCTCTTCTGCACCGACGGGATCCCCAGTTTGCACAACGAAATTATCTTCGCTGCGAATGAAGGGTAAACCGTCATAAAAACCCCGTTGGACTAAATCCACAAAGTTACCCCCATTAACCGGGGCGCTGTAACCATCGACAACGATAGTTAAATCTCCTTTGGTTGTCTGCATCTCTACGGTGGCGCGTCCTCGCAATTGCGGCAAGTTAGCGTATTCTGGGGGAACGTTAAAGGGAAAACCCACCACCATTAATTCTTCTAAAGCGGTGATATTATTGAGCAAGTCCCGTCTGGTTGACCAAACTGCCTCTTTATCCTTCGCTTCTACGGCCGTATCCAGGGCTGTCACTCCCGTTTTGAGTTTTTCGATTAATTCCTCCCCTTGGCTTTTACTTGCTTCGGGAACACTATCTAAGATGGCGTTGCTTTTGGTAGAAAGGGCATAATTGGCATCCTTGACATCTTTTTTAATCGGACTCCAACGTTTGGCCCGCAGATGTTTGGCAATATCTTCGATCGATTGTTGCACTTGACGAATTGGTTTATTATCTATGGGTAAGGCATTGCGTAGAATAGCAGTGGGATCCGTTACCGCATCACCCTGAGCAAGCACAGCTAAAGCAGGGGCAGTCCCCTTAACCGTGAACAGACTTAAGATTAAAAATAGTGCTAGGGCGATACTAGCACCGCTTTTTAAGAAAAATTTGCCCCATTCCCGTAATCTTGTCGTTATTTTCATATTTTGGTCGGTTCCTCAATGGCCATACCTATCCAAAATACTTGTAGGCTTTTAGGGGAACCCTTGTCAATAGCTGAGAAAACCGAGTCGGGGGAAGATAAATGTGGTAACTGATGCTAGAGATACTGACCTGAAGATTTTCTCTCAGCCAAATAAGGCTATTTTCTGGGCATTACTGCCAATTACCCGCAAAAAGTGGCTAAAGGGTTGGCAACGGAATTAGTTTTTGGTTGTCCATAAAATTCCCTCTTCCCCCCAAAGATATAAGCTCGATTAATTCCGTATTCTACAGCATTTTCAGGAAGCCATGACTGAGTTTTTGCCAGCAGGGTTTGTTTTTCTGGTTCTTATTGAATATCTCTTTCTTTGAGGATTTTATCGAGTTTTGGGGTAGGAAAAGCGCTGATGGGCTATTTTACCATTTAGTTTATACAGGAACATCCTAACGGCAATTAGCGGCAATTTGATAAACTTTCACGGTTTCTTCGGCACATTTTGCCCAACTAAATTGTTGAGCGCGTTCTCGTCCTTTTTCTGAGAGAGTTTTTCTGAGTTGGCTATCTTGAATTATAGTTAAAATTGCTTGACATAATGCGTCTTCATCGGTGGGATTAATCATAATTCCCGCATCTCCCACCACTTCGGGGAAGGAACTGGTATTAGAAGTAATCACCGGGGTTCCACACTGCATTGCTTCTAGGGGAGGTAATCCAAATCCTTCGTAAAGAGAGGGATAAATAAAAGCAGTGGCACCGCTATAAATAGCACTTAAGTCTTCATCAGGAATGTAACCAGTGAAGATAATTCTATTTTTTAAAATCGGGTTTTCTTGGGCAGTTTTTAAAATATCGTTGTTTTTCCAGCCACTAACACCCACTAAAACTAGATTTAAGTCTATCCTGGGGTTATCGAGGATAATTTTCGTAAAACAACGAATTAGAAAGCTGAGGTTTTTTCTGGGTTCTAAGGTGCAAAGACTGAGAAGATAAGGAGCATTATTAATCTGATATTTTTTAAGTGTATTATCGATAATATCTAGATTTTCAACGGGGAAAAAGTGAGTATCCGCAGCTAAGGGAGTAACAAAAACTCGCTCAGGATTCATTCCTGTATGGTTACAAAAATCATTTTTAGTATGTTGGGAAATACAGGTAATCCAATCTTGATTAGTATCAATACTTTGGAGCATTTTATCATATTTTTGACAAATACTGGTGGTAAAGCTTTTTGAGTCCAAAACTGGAATTAAATCATATATGGTTAAGATTCTAGAAATTCTATTGATTTCATCTTTTGATGGTAGGGCATAAAATAGAGAATGATAAATATTTGCTTGGGAATTAAAGTGAAAATCTATGTCAAATTTTCCTAAAAGCTTAAAAGGAATTTGTAAAGCTAGAGCGGGTTTATAGATTACAGGTAAATATTGACTAGAGAGTTTAATAAATTGTTTTTGACTTTTAACTGCTACCTTATAGAGGTTCAATAAATTTAATTTACTCTGGTGACAGCTTTGATATTGTTTCCTAATTCTTGCCGCTTCATTGCTGATAAATAATTCGGTACTAACACTATCCCAGATGTTATTTAAGCTATTGTATGCAACTAAATCAATTTCTATATCCTTTCTATCTAACAGTTGTTTCAACAGTGAATCAACTACCCGATAAACACCTGTTTTTGCCTTTGCATTGATATATCCTTGTCCTAATACTGTGATATCGTAAGCAATTTTTATCATTGTTTTATTTGTTTCAAAGATTGACGAAAAGATGGCGGGGTAATTGTCACAAAAATAAAAAACAACCAAAATCTAACAATTTTTTTATATACATATAACAGAATTCCTTGAAATCCAAACAATTCTCGATAGTAATTTAACTCTGCCTTCCAATAAGAAGAAGATTTTATTTGAAAATAATCTTGCCAGTATGTCAAAAGCGGTTTGTCGGGATTTAACCAAGATATTCTAGGATGGTCATTTTTACATAAGGCTATAGATTTTTGAAAAACCATCAACTTATACCCCATTTTTTTAGCTACATTGGTATAAATAACATCTCCATAGTATTGTGGGAATAAAAAAGAATTTGGGTAGCCAATTGTGTCAATTACTTGTTTGTAAATACAGATTAAATTTCCAGCTAGTCCATCACATTCTAACAAAATTTTTTGCTTGTCATAAATATTAATAACTTCGTATTTTTTTATTGCAATACCTCCATAACTTGGTTCAAGAGTATCAGGGTCAAAACACTGACCACCAGCGATAATTTTAGGATTAGATTGGCATAAATTTACCAGTTGACTAATCGCTTCTTTTTGGGGATAACAATCATCATTTAACCAAATAAAATATTCTGCACCTTGCTGATAAGCGTACTCCATACCCATTTTAATTGCGCCAGTCCACCATAAATTCCCGTCACCTTGTAGGATGATGACATCGGGGTACTGGGATTGAATTGCGGAGGATGTGCCATCGGAGGAACCGTCATCCACGACAATTACATGGTATTGATCCAAATCACCGTTATTCTCTAGGGTTTCTAGACATTTTAGGGTGATGGCTTTGCGGTTGTGAACGGGTATGATGATATAGACTGGTTCTTTCGTCATAAGCTTGCGGTTGCCGATAGTATCTAGTGGACTGTTTCAACTAAAATAGGGCAATAGATTTCGGCTTAAAGTCTTAGATTATAGAATTTATAGCATTTTTCTAATACACCAAATTAGCTGAAACAATCCACTAGATTAAATATACCCAGAGAGCCAGGGAAATATCACCTTTGAGGGAAAATCTTTTTAATTAACTATCATCAAGAGTTTCTATCATTTCTTGAACCGCCGTTTTAAGGGGAGGTAAATCATGCTCGATTACCCCCCAAACTCGCCAGCAAAAGGCGAGTTTGCCGCTAACGGTTTCGTGGGGGCCGGTAGGTTCCAAATCGATTATTTCTCCCTCAGCAAGTTCGTAGCGGGGATTATTCCAGTAAGTACCTAAGCAAAATTAATTACACATCCAAACCGTCAGCAGTTACTCCGTCAGCTTTTTGCTGTGATCAGTAAACAGTGAACTAAAAACTCAAATCTGATCCCGTCTCCCGTCTCCTGTCTCCTGTCTCCTGTCTCCTGTCTCCTGTCTCGACTGGGAAATTAATTTTGCACGACTACTTATTGACCGAGAAAATCTTCTAGGGTTAGAGTCTGGAAAAGGCTAGGAGAAAGCATAGTTTTAGGGAATATTTTTATCTTTGTTCATTTAACCAACTTAGCAATTCCTCACTGCTGGCCAAGTCTAAAATTCTATCTCCTAAGGTTTCTAATTGCGGGATAGATAGAGATTTAATTTTTTCAGTCATAGCTAAATCTAAACTGCCAAAACGTCGGGTTAAAAGTCGGATAATCAGTTCTGCTTCTCCCTCTTGTCGTCCCTCTTGTCGTCCCTCTTGTCGTCCCTCTTGTCGTCCCTCTTGTCGTCCCTCTTGTCGTCCTAATTGAATACCTTTCTGTTCTCCTAGCTGCAATCCTTCTCTGAGGATTTCTTGATACCAGGGCGATTCTCTTAATACGGTCATATCCCACCTCATAATTTCTTGAACTATTGGTATTTCTAAGACAAATGATGCAAAAAAGGAAAGTAAGGGTTCTAAGTCCTGTAGGCTTTCATTTGCCCTTAATTCTCGCAGGGCTGTGCGAACTACGGTTTCTTCTCCCCCTCCTTTTAGTATAGGAACGAAAGGCAAAAGTGTCGATATTTTTTCTCGAAATACTATTTCTGCCGATACTTCCCAAAGGTTAATTACTCGATATTCTTGATAGGCACGGATTCCCATAAATTCTGAGCTATAACGGCTGGGAATCCTTGAGTTAGTTTGACGGGGTAAAATGTTAACTAAGACGGGATAAACGGGCAAATTGTAGCGTTCTGTGGCTAATCCTGCGTAAGCTCGGATTCTTTGGGGCATTTGCTTTGTGTAACGCAACTGGATTTCGTTAAGGAGCAGAAATTCTCCCTCTTGGGGGCTATAAATTTTCAGGAGAACATCGTTGGCACGACTCACCCATTGAAATTCTGAGCTAAGAAATTCCTGCACTTGTACGTCGGGCTGTTGGGTTAACCATCTTGCCCAATTATCAGGGGCTAAACTGATTAGTCTTTTACTACCTATATCGGCTTTTTTGGTCATAGATTACGGTTATTTTTGGGTATTTGTCATAAAAAGTCAATGACAATAAACTAGATTTCAAAGAAGGATATTAAAACCCTCTTGACTAAAGGGTTTATCGTGGGTAAGAACTTCGCTTATATCTCGATTTTTCATGGCCATCATTGAGATACAATCGACCATGCTATAACCTTTATCTAGTCTTTGTTCGTCTAGGTTTAATCCCGATAAAAACAGCGATGAATTTATTTGCAGCACCTCTATATCGGGATCATCAAGAATATCATGGGTAATTCCTGCTACAGTTTGACGCATGAAAGAACCAAAGGAAGAAAAATAGTTGAGAAATTCAATTAAAACTGCTTCTGTGGTGATTAAGCGGCGATTGGATACAGTTTTTTGTAACTCAATTGCTCTTTCGTGCCATTGATCCCTTAAGTTAGCTAAGGCTACCCAGTACAAAGTATCGACAAAAATTAATTTCACTTTTTGGGCGCTCCGTATAGATAATGATCGAGGTTTTCTGAGGAATCAGTGGGGAGTTGCTCGATAACTTCGGGGGGTAGTTGAGCGACTCGTTCGGCAATTTTGTCCCAAATAGTCTTTTTAGGTTGTTTTTTGTACTGGAGAAATTCGACAAAGTTGAGGACTTCCTGCTGCTGGGAGGGGGAAAGTTGGCCGATTTTTTCGATGAGAATATCGCTGAGAGGATTTTCTGCTTGGGTTTGGGGGGAGGTGGTAGCAACCATCTAAGTACAGGACAAAAAGCTTGAAAAGTAGGCGGGAGTGGGGTTTTATGAGAAATAGCACTAATCTCGAAACCCCTATGAACCAGTATAATGCGTTGAAACAAGCTCTCAAACCTCATTTGCGATGGCACGGAGCAAG
>NZ_JAPZSO010000246.1:0-17027 GCF_027531715.1 Microcystis sp. LE19-8.1F
TAATACCACCGAGGAGAATTAACAGAAAACCGGGGATAACGTAGGCAAAAGCGTAGGCGTTCACCACTGGCCCAACACCGTAGGCAGCGGCGATTACCTGTTCGCGGACTAAACCAAAAACCTTACTGATTAAGGTGGCAACGGCGACAATTCCGGCAATGCCGGCTAAGGAACGGGTAGCTTTCTTAGTAATGATGACACCTCGAAAGAAAACAACTGCATTGATTGATTCTACCCGTTTCTGTGTTCCCGTAGAAAAGCGCTCTCTAGTTGTCAAATTTAATTTGACTGGAATGTATAAGACCCATTTCTCCACAGACATCCGTATAATACCAAGAGCCAACCGAACCATAAATATTGATGTTTCTACGTTCTCTGACTGAACAGATGATATTGCCATTGGGGGATGTTCTCACATTTGATGGTGGAGAAAACACTATTGCTGTAGCGATTCTTGATGTGGATTGAGAACTATCGAATCTGTAACTACACACCACCTCTAGCATCGTTTGAGTCGCTTGAGAGCGGGGACGATGAATTTGTCTTTCGGGAAAAGTCGTCCAAGTTCCGTTATCACAATTAGCTTGGCTAACCAGTCGTTGATTTCCTAAATAATAAACAAAGTCAACACTACGCGAACTAGCCGGAACAATCGAACATAAATCGATGTTAACGCTTTTTCCCGTCACAGCAGTTCCGGCAAAGTAATTACAAGTTTGAGCCAAAACTATATTCGGTTTTGCCCAGGAAGCGCCGACTACCATTGTTAAAGATAGACTGGAAATCAAAATAATTGTTTTCATGGTTGATTTTACATTTTCTGGAGGCTTTTTCTGAGATCATTTTATACTCAATTGAATTGCGGCTAGAACCTGATGACGACAAAATATTAGTATTTTTTATCTAATTCTCTGTTTCCGTAGAAAAGCGATCTCTAGTTGTCAAATTTAATTTGACTGGAATGTATAAGACCCATTTCCCCACACAGACCCCTAGAGAGCTTTTATCATAAAGATGAAGTATAAGCTAATTCGGTATCGACGATCGACTCCCATCTGAGCATTAATACTAAATCCTGTTTAAAAAGTATAGGATAGTGGGGTGTGGGGTGTGGGGTGTGGGGTGTGGGGAGAAACAATTCATAACTTGAGAGTTAATCACACTATTAAAAACGGATTTGGTATAAGATAACTGTTATCAGTAATTATGAGAAAATAAATCTCCATACCTTATTTCCTCGTGGCACAATAGAGACAAAGTATAAAAAACTTAACAATAAGGAGAGGTTCGATGGTTGCTACACCAGTGAAAACAAAACGTCTCACCATGCAGGTGGCCGATCTCAGCGCAGACACCACCGCTATTCGTTCCCTAGATTGGGATCGCGATCGCTTCGATATTGAATTCGGATTACAAAACGGTACGACTTATAACTCCTATCTGATTCGTGGGGAAAAAATCGCCCTTGTGGATACCTCTCACGAAAAATTCCGTCAACTATATTTTGATAGCCTCAACGGATTAATTAACCCCCAAGAAATCGATTATTTAATTATCAGTCATACCGAACCCGATCACAGTGGGTTAGTCAGAGATATATTGCAACTTGCCCCCAATATTACCGTCGTTGGGTCGAAAGTAGCAATTCAGTTTTTAGAGAATTTAGTTCATCATCCCTTTCAACGTCAACTGGTCAAAAATGGCGATCAGTTAGACCTAGGCAACGGTCACATTCTCGAATTTGTTAATGCTCCTAATTTACACTGGCCCGATACTATTTTTACCTACGATCACGGTTCGGGAATTTTATTTACCTGTGATGCTTTTGGAATGCACTACTGTTCCGATGATCTTTACGATGAGCAATTAAGTGCTATTGAACCGGATTATCGTTTCTATTATGAATGTTTAATGGCTCCTAATGCTCGTTCCGTACTAGCGGCGATGAAAAGGATGGAACCCCTGGGTAATATTAATCTCGTGGCTAATGGTCATGGACCGTTATTAAAACATAATGTTACTGAATTATTGACCCATTATCGTGATTGGAGTCAGGCACAAACTAAGGCAGAAAAAACCGTTGCTGTTTTCTATATTTCCGACTATGGTTATAGCGATCGCCTCTGCCAATCTATTGCCAAAGGTATTACTAAAACCGGTGTGGCTGTAGAAACTCTAGACCTGAAATCCGCCGATCCCCAAGAGGTAAAAGAATTAGCTTCTTCTGCGGTGGGAATCGTCATCGGGACTCCCCCCGTTTCTGGTATTCATGCCCAAGAAATTACGGGGAATCTAGGCACAATTCTCGCCTCGGTTAACCCCAAACAATACATCGGAATGTTTGAATGTCAAGGGGGTGATGATGAACCGATTTTACCTCTATTTAATAAGTTTCGTGAAGTTGGCTTAACCAAAGCTTTTGATCCCATTCGTAGCACAGAAACCCCTAACGAGAGTCTCTATCAACGCTGTGAAGAAGCGGGGACAGATATGGGACAACTATTAACCCAAGAGGTAAAAGTTAAACAAAGAAAATCCCTCGATACTGACCTTGATAAAGCCATCGGACGGATTAGCGGTGGTCTATATATTATTACCACCAAGAAAGGAGACAGAAGCGGGGCAATGGTCGCTTCTTGGGTGACGCAAGCAAGTTTTGATCCTCCCGGTTTTACCGTTGCTGTGGCCAAAGATCGGGCGATCGAGTCTTTAATGCAAGTGGGGGATCAATTCATTTTAAATATTCTGGAAGAAGGCAATTATCAAACCCTGATGAAACACTTTTTAAAACGTTTCGGACCGGGGGAAGATCGTTTTGCAGGAGTCAATACTCGCACCGCTAATAATGGTTCGCCGATTTTAGCCGATGCCCTCGCTTATTTAGAATGTGAGGTAGTTAGTCGTATGGAATGTGCTGACCACTGGATTGTTTACAATAAAGTCACCGATGGTCGCGTTTCTAAACCTGATAGTTTAACGGCTGTTCACCATCGCAAAGTCGGTAATTATTATTAGGATTCTTGCTTGATTTGACTGGTTGAGAAAATACAGATCAAGATGCTTGCTCTCAGCTTTTGAGATGGTTTAACCTCTCAACCAGTTAGTCATACTAAATCCGTTGAGTATAGGCTACATATCAGGAGAGGCAATAGGCACTCTTGCAATAGGCTTCGGCCGTGAGCTCAGCCGAACGGCAAAAGGAGCAATAGATAATCAGTTTTTAATAACCAGATTTAGTCTCACATCTGATCACTGATTACTTACCCACTGATAACTGATAACTGATAACTTACCCACTGATAACTGATAACTGATCACTGATAACTGATAACTGATAACTGTTCCTATTGACTAACACCCGCAGATTTAAGGGCTTTTTCCATTAAAATTACATGGGTACTGCTTTCCTGTCCCTGGTTGGCAGCACGACGCTGAATATAACTGCCGTCGGATTGTAATTCCCATGCTTGCCGGTTATCTGACAACATAATGCCGAGAATTTCTTCCAGTTCCTTGGCGATCGCTGGTTCATCAATGGGTGTCACTGCTTCCACGCGACGAGTCAGGTTCCGCGTCATCCAATCGGCGCTACCAATATAAACCTCCTCCTGACCATCATTGTAAAAGTAAAAAATGCGGGAATGTTCCAAAAAGCGGCCGATAATGCTAATTACTCGGATATTTTCGCTCACTTCCGGCAATCCGGGCCGTAAACAACAGATACCGCGAATAATCAAGTCAATCTGCACACCGGCACGAGAAGCGGCGTATAAAGCTTCTATAATCGGTTTATCGACAAGAGCGTTCATTTTTGCGACAATGCGCCCCGTACCGCCATTTTTACAGTTTTTGGCCTCGCGATCGATCATTGCTAACATCCGTTTTCGCAAACTCACCGGGGCAATTAAAAGTTTGCGATAGGATTGCTGACGGGAGTATCCGGTCAGAAAGTTAAATAAATCGGTGATATCTGCCCCCAAATCCTCGCGACAGCTAAGTAAACCCAAATCAGTGTATAATTTAGCCGTTTTTGGGTTATAATTGCCCGTGCCAATATGGAAATAACGACGGATTTTATCCCCTTCTTTTCTGACCACGAGAACCACTTTCGTATGGGTTTTGAGACCAACTAAGCCATAAACAACGTGAACTCCGGCTTGTTCGAGCTTTTTCGCCCAAGTAATGTTATTTTCCTCATCAAAGCGTGCTTTTAGTTCCACTAACGCCGCTACCTGTTTACCATTTTCCGCCGCTGCAATCAGGGAATTGACAATCGGGGAATCTCCGGAAGTACGATACAAAGTCATTTTAATCGCTAAAACATGGGCATCATGGGCAGCCTGGGCGATAAACTGTTGTACTGAGGCACTAAAGGAATGGTAAGGGTGATGAACGAGAATATCGTTATTGCGAATTAAAGTAAAAATATCTTCGCCATCCTGTTCTAGGATCCCGTCTTCGTTACCGTCAACTATTTCTCGCAATCCCTGTAAAACCGGTGGGGTGACAGGATTCCAAGGCGGATCTTTCAGTTCGGGACAGGGTAAAGACAGAAAATAAAATAAATCTTTGTGTCCCAGCAGTCCATCCACATCGTAAACATCGATCTCCTCAAGTCCCAGATCGCGCATGATCCGGTTTTTAATATTGCTAGGGGTAGAACTGTGAATTTCCAGACGTACTGCCGATTTACCGATGCGGCGCTTGCGTACTTCTTCCTCGATCGCTAATAATAAATCATCGGCCTCATCTTCTTCGACGGAGATGTCAGCGTTGCGCGTCACCCGAAAAGGATAACATTCTTGGATGATCATGCCGGGGAAAAGTGCCTCTAAATTGTGCATTACCACCTGTTCAAGAGGTACTCCCGTCCAAATCGAAGCTTTTCCGTCTTGGTGGCGTAATTCTTTGGATAATGCCAGAAAACGTGGGAAAACCTGCGGTACTTTCACCCTGGCAAATAGTTCTTTATCGGTGTCGGGATCGCGAACGACTACGGCTAAATTGAGACTAAGATTAGAAATATAGGGAAAAGGATGACTAGGATCCACCGCTAGAGGAGTTAAAACGGGGAAAATATTTTGTTCAAAGTAATCATGGAGATAATTGCGCTGTTCTTGATGTAAATCCACATAGTTAATCAGATGAATTCCCTGTTCCACTAACAGGTTTTTCAGGGTATGTTCAAAAAGATGATCCTGCTGTTGCACAAGGGGACGCAGACGTTTACTTATCTCGGTTAGCTGTTCCGAGGCAGTCCTGCCATCGGCACTTAAAACGGCTACATTTGCCTCTACCTGTTGTTTAAGAACTGCCACCCGTACCATAAAAAATTCGTCGAGATTGGCACAAAAAATGGCGGTAAATTTTAATCTTTCTAGTAGGGGAGTCCGAGGATCAAGTGCCTCATAAAGCACGCGATGATTAAATTCTAACCAGCTTAATTCTCGGTTAAAGTAATATTGCGAATCTTTAAGATCGATTTCGGAAGTTACGCTAGGAGCTTTAGCCATAGAGTCTAATACCTAAATAATAGATTAAACAGTTAGTAAGAAGCCACTTAAGCCTAAATTTGACTATTTTGGGCGTTTTTTTAGGCTACACTGCCCCAGATTAACCAAAGTTACCCTGATTATCTTGGATGCTAATCCTACTGATTCTAGCCTGACCGGGGAAAAAATCAATTTATTAACAGGTTAAGAAATCAATCCCGACAGATCAAGGTTAAATTAATCTTTCAGTGAAATTAGAGTGCCAGGAAGAACAATAGGCATAATTTGCTGAGAATATCGTCTTTAAAGCCTTGCTTTGATTATAACACAAAGTCGAGCCGATTTGTTAAATATATCATCTCAAACTTAAGGCAATAAGCCAAATCAGAATATTTGATAAGGATGATTATTAGATTGCCAATTGACCATTAGTTGATATATTTGTGTTTGATAAAAATAAGATAACTCATAAGCTAATCTTAACTCTCTTTCCAAGTCTTCTTTTTTAACATCATTAGCATTCCGTGTACCTAAAACCTTCCAGAGTGCGATCGCTAAAATACTGATAAAATCGTGTCCACAACATAGCTGCCACGGATCATGATTTTCATCGCTAATTACCGATAAATCCTGTTTAATTTGCTGTTCGTCTAAGGACAGTTTCTGAGAATGATTTTTGATACTTATAATTAATTTGTCAATATCTATTGACAGATTCTTTTTGTCAATAAACTTACTAAAATTTAATCCTTCAAACTTTAAATTCAACTCATTTCTAAGAGATAGCAATCTTAATTTACCAATTTCCTGCCCTAACTTTAGTAAAGTTTCTCTAATATCTTTGGAAAAAGCTGCAATTTTTTCTTCACTTCCTCGTTCTTTTAATAATTTATCGAAAGCGGCAGATTTAATTAACATCATTTCCAAATCATGTTCATCGGTTAAAAAGAGATTATTACTGTCGGGAATTTGCTGTTCTATTCTCGAAAAATCTGCATCTATAACAGCAACAACTCCGCAAAAATTTTCTTTTTCTAAGATGGATAATGCTTTGATAGCATTATTTTTACCAGAGGCAATTGTCACCCTAACCTCTTGCTTGTTTACTAATCGCTCATAAATAAGTTTATCACTATGACCTTCAACAATTTAAAAAACTCCCTCATGATCGCTGCGTAGTAAACGAATGCTATTGGCAATTCTGTCAGGTGTTATCTGTTCTCTCATCTTTGCTTTTTTGCTTTGGTTTCTCTAATTCAACTGTCAAATCCCAACGATCATTAATAATATCAGGAGAATGGGTAGCCATCAAAATATCTAACTCAGAAAGTTTTGTGATTTCCTGTAAGTCTTTTAAAAATTCCTGCTGCCATGAAATATGAAGTGACATTTCTGGTTCATCAATTAAGATCAAAGTATTAGGTTTAACTTTAAATAACAATTCATATAAAATTACTAATTCGTGCTGTTCCCCAGAAGATAAATCTGTTGGTGATAAAACCTCCCCTTCTTGGGTAGTGAAGATAAACCCTTTACTTTGATCAATAGTAACACTTTTGAAAGAATATTTTTTATTAATTATATTTTTAAATAGCTCTACTTTAGGATAAATGTCATTGAATACATTGAGCTTTTTATCTACATCCTCAATATAAACCGATAATAACTTTCTGGTGCTATCATCAATACTATCTTTAACTTGGAAGTTAGAATCTTCATCTTTTTTCAATAGTCCTGCACTAATTAATTGATTTCTTTCGCTTTCAAGTTGATCAATTTTTTCCCTTAGTTCATCATCGGTCAATGATGCCTTTTTTTGTACAACTCTCGCTGGAAAGGTTCGGTCTAAAGTTTGAGATAGTTGTCCATACTCTGCTAATTTAGTTTGAATATTTTCTGCTAAATCTTCAGAATAGCTGGCCACAGAGTACAATGTCATCGGCATCCTTATAGTTCTGCCATTTTTGGCACTATTGGAAATATCTAATAGACGTTGTGATTCAATAAAACGAACATTAATAGAGTCTATAATTTTCTTTAACCAATCAGGATATTCTTTCTGGAATTGCTTGGGTAAATATTCTCCAAATCGTTCATAAATATCTTCTAAATCCAGAATTTCTTTTGTGGGGGTATAGAGCCATTTTTCTGATCCAACTCTATCTAAACCAGGTATGAAATCATCTATCATGCTGAGAGGGAAAAAGATTGTTTTCCCGTCTAGTAAATTAGGATAAAAAGTCAGTTTTTCTTTTTGATCGGAGGAAGTAAAATTAAAATCAATCTTTGGTCTTGCATTACTTTTTTTATTCCTACTGGTGGAAGCTTTGACAACATCTACAAAGCTGTTATCGTCAAAAATTATAGTAAATTTTTGAAAAGGAATAGCTCTTATATCTGAATACTTTAAGTTAAAAAAGCCATTGACCAATCGCAGTATTGAGGTTTTACCAAAGCCATTTTTACCATGAATAATAGTTATTCTTTCCTCCATATTGAGATTAATTGTATGGTCAAATATACCAAAAAGATGCTTAACTGTAATTTGTTTAATTCTCATACCAGCTTAATTCTCGGTTAAAGTAATATTGCGAATCTTTAAGATCGATTTCGGAAGTTACGGTGGACGCTTTAGCCATAGAGTCTAATACCTAAATAATAGATTAAACAGTTAGAAACAAGCCTCTTCAGCCTGAATTTTACTATTTTGGCCGTTTTTTTAGGCTACACTGCCCCAGATTAAGCCAAGTTACCCCGATTATCTTGGATGCTAATCCTACTGATTCTAGCCTGACTAGGGGAAAAAATCAATTTATTAAAAGGTTAAGAAATCGAATCAATCCCCCAAGGCGACCGATCAAGGTTAAATTAATCTTTCAGTGAGATTAGATTTGTTAAATATATCATCTCAAACTTAAGGCAATAAGCTGAATCAGAATATTTTATCAGGATGATTATTAGATTGCCATGGGTCAACATTGATTGACAGATTCTTTTTTGCTGCCCTAATTTTAGCAAAGTTTCTCTATTATCTTTGGGGAAAGCTTGAATTTTTTCTTCACTTCCTCGTTCTTTTAATAATTGATCGAAAGCAACAGATTTAATTAACATCATTTCCCCATCATGTTCATCGGTCAAAAAGAGATTATTACTGTCGGTAATTTTCTGTTATATTCTCAAAAAATCTGCATCTAAGCAACAAATCGGCGAAAATTTTCTTCTCTAAGATGGATAATGCTTTGATAGCATTATTTTTATTAGAGGCAATTGTCAGCCTAACCTCTTGCTCATTTAACTCGCTCATAAATAAGTCTATCACTATAGCCTTCAACAATTTAAAAAACTCCTTCATGATCCTGGCATAGTAAACGAATGCTATTAGCAATTCTGTCAGGTGTTATCTGATCTTTTATCTTTGTTTTCGTTTCTCTAATTCCACTGTCAAATCCCAACGATCATTAAGTAGCCATGACAATATCTAACCCAGAAAGTTTCGTGATTTCCTGTAAGTCTTGGAAAAATTACTGCCGCCAGGAAATATGAAGTGATATTTCTAGTTTTAAGTCAATTGGTCAATATTTTTAGCCTGAAACCTGATTATTCACTCCTAATTTTTATTTTCCTAAGCCGAGTTTTCTGGTTACTTTTTGCCAAAAGGTTGGGGTAGGTGGTTGATAGGGTTTGGGACTATCGGTAAATATAGGACGTTGACTAGGTTCGTAGAGATAACGATAGTGTAAGAAAATATCCCGATAGGGAAAATCGAGATTTTCACCACTACAAAGTCGAGTGAACAGAGAGGAAGATAAACCAATGTAGTGAATGTATGTCAAGCGGTTGCCCTTATCGTAAAGAATATTATCTAAAGCCTGAAAATGGGGAGAGGTGACACAGCAGCCAGCGCGTTCTTCTTTAGGCAATTGAAGGGCTAGATTATATATAGAAAAATTTGATCGCATCATCATATAATTGACGATAGTTTGATCGGGAGCCATCGGATAGAGGATTTCCGCTTCTCCTGCTCGCAATTGTTCTATGAGCCAATCTCGCTGATTTTCATCGAATAAACCAATTTTAGAAGCGTAGAAACCCGCACAAAAAATCTCCTTTTCGATCCGATCACGGGAAAAAACCTCGAATAATTTTGGCTGAGAAACTTCGTAGACATGAGTGGGATCTTTGTGCTGAAAGTCGTAAACAACACAATCGTGCCTATCTAGGATAGCGAAGATTTTATCAACGGCATCGAGTAGCAAGGTGTCCCCATCCATATAGATAAAACGATCGAAGGGACTATCAAAAGCAATAAAACGGTGGTGCATTCCCATACGATAATATCGGTCAGTGCAACCCGATTTCAACCAACGTTCGCGGGCTTGCGGGTGGCTATCCCAAATCGATTTGGCGAAATTTTCCCAGCGTTCGATAATCTCCTGATTATCAAATAACTGTACATTAGGACGTTGAGCAATTTCCGCCTTGATACGTTCGGTGTTGTCATCGTAGGGATAGACACAAACAGGAATATCTTTTCCTGCATTGATCTCGATGCTGTTGAGTAGGGCGACTAATTGATCGTAAATGCGATCGTTGGCTAGGGTGCAGATACCGTCCATAAGTGATCCCGATGAAAAAAATCTATTATCTTTGCTGTTAGTTTAGCTTATTTTGGTCGATAAATTTGGCTAATTTGAGATGTGGTGATTCAGAACCAGTGATACTAAATCCTGTTTAAATGGATGTTCCGCTTCTCAAAAGCTGTTTGGATAAGATAAATTCTTTTTTCTCTTATACTAATATATTTATGGGCATTGACAATTCTAATCGCTAATTTCTAGGTTTTTTCATAGAATAGGCTACTGATAATTTATCACTGATAACTAATAACTGTTCACTGATTATAAGGTCTTTTTATAAAATTTCTTCCGCCCGCTCCGAAAGATTAGTAATTACACCAGAACACATTCCTATAATTGGATCATCTTCTAAAGAAATATTTGTTGAAGCTGGAAATTATAGAGCAGCATCTATATTTTTTGAGGTTTCTGGTAAATGGCTTTCTAAACTTTCGATCAGCTTTTCTAAAACGAGAAGTTTTTCAAAACTCAGCCGCTCAATTTGGTTGATTAGTTTTTGCCGCAATTCGATCGATGTCATTGTCCTATCTCCTGTTTTTTTAAGATGAGAAAAGGCACCCCCCCGACATCGGGGGGGCAGGGGGAGAAGATTCAGCTAATCTAAGGATGGGCGGTTAAAATCCGTCTTATTTTACTGATATTCAGCCTAGCCCAATTGTAGCATTAAACTGGAGTTTAGACTAGACTGTACCGTTTGATGTCGGGGGAAGCACATTAAAATTTGTCTTAGCCTGTCAGAAAGCTAAGAATAGTCAGAAATATGATCAATTCTTGTTTTAAGCTACCTCTTTTGTCTCTTTTTTCTGTCGAGTAACTGTCTTTTTCACCGTCGGATAACGAGTTTTTTTGTGACGTTTTTTTCCCTTCTCCCAACCTGGGGACTTTCCTCTGGGTTTTGGCGGTTTGGCGGGTGTGCCTATCTCGACCAAAAGTCCCAAAAAGCTTTGTGCCACTCTTCCAGGGGTTAATTTCTCCACAGGTAAAGGCTTTTGCCAAGGTAAGGGATTATCTTCTATAATCTCACGAGCTAACCATAATTGCCATGTCATAATAGGGATTAAATCACTCCACCTTTGACCCTTCTCAGTGGTTCCTAGTTTAGGTAAAGTCCAGTGTAATCTTTGCTTCATAAAACGATTACAATGCTCAAGGAGAAAGCGTCTTAAATACAATTTCCACAGGTCGATTGAGCATATTTATTCTTCTCCTATCCAAGCCAACCACATTGGTGTAGTAGACCTTTGAGAGAGTTTTTTCCCCTGAGGTTGAACCAAGATTATAGACATGGGATAATCAGCCGATTGTTCAAAATGAAAACGATTCCATCTCGAAATTTTTACGACCCCCCAAGTTGGGTCATCAATCTCAATACTTTCTACTGGAACTGCCCAAGTTTCTGGGTCAGATAATTTCATTTTTTCACCATGTTTTTTCGGTCTCCCATTTCCTTGATATTGGGGAGGTTCTGCATAAATACAGCGATTAGGGCGTAGCCGAATTAGTTGATCTGCATTAATGTTTGCTGTTTCTTTAACAAAGGGAGCGCATCCGTACTCACTATCCCAGAGCGTTATTGGTCTTTGTTGAAGATGTCTGCATACTTGTTTGAGTTGTAAAACCGCTCTAGAAATTGGGGTTTCATGGGAAGAAATTCGCTGATGACGTAAGGGTAATGCCCAACTGCCTTCACCTTCTGGTATCCAAGCTAAGGTACTATAACCATGTCCCAAAGTAATCGGTTTTCCTGAGATTACTTTAGCTCCATGTTCATAAGTTCTATCCTTTAACGTTGGAGCTTCAGTCCTCGGCCATGGGGTATGATCTCCTGCTAATATAATTCGTTGCTCTGGTTTTGGTGTCGGTATTTGCTTCAGATAAAGTTCCATTAATTTATTGGTTTTGGGACGACAATCATCTAGGGCTTCATAGATGCTCGGCCACTTTCTCCGAAATACGGTCGATAGGGACAACTCAGCAAAAGAATCGACTTTTCGGGTGGTCAAAACCGCATCCATTAAGTCAAAAGTGGCATCTTTGGCCGGGCCTAGTAGTTGATAGGCTTCCTTTCTGAAATTCTGGAGTTTTTGGAGAGATTGATTCAAGGCTTTTGATTATTGAGTAACTTTACCTCATTATCTCTTGATTTTCCTCTTCCCCCATACTCCCCCTCTGAGTGGAATAGACTGTACGGTATGATTGGGGGGAGTTAGTCTAAACTCCAGTTACAAATATTTAAGGTATTCGCTTTTGATGATCATATTCGTCAAATGGCAGGATTAGGAATTGTTTCTGTCCCACCACGAGAAACTGAGAAAACGGGTTTCTCGGAGAAACCCGTTTTCTGTAAATTTCTGTTACAGCACCCTTGAAAAATTGGCGATTGTTAGGCTAAAACTGTTAGCAATAAACTTTTGCAGTTAATGTCATGACTTCTACCCTGTTGCCGAGCTTTCCTGCTGTGTATGATGTTTTGTTTAATTTCGCTCAATCTGATGGTTTTTGGGCGAATTTAGAAACCGCTTTTGGCACAAGTTATGATGTGGTTAAAGCGACGCAATTACGACAGCAGTGGCAAAGTCGAAATTTTAGTCAACTTCCTGAGATTGAGGTTGTCAACAGCAGTGTTTTAGGTAGTGCAAATGGCGCTTATGGGATTAGCACCAATAAGACATATCTATCTGAAAGCTTTTTTGCTTCTGCTAGTTTAGATGCTTTGGTTGCGGTGATTTTAGAAGAAATTGGGCATTTTGTGGATGCTCAAATTAATAGGGTGGATACGGTGGGGGATGAGGGAGAATTATTTTCTCATCTGGTGAGAGGGGTTAATTTAACTGAGGCTGAGTTAACTTATATTCAAGCAGAAGATGATCGTGCTGTTATTAATTTAGGGGGACAATTTATAGGGGTTGAACAAGCAGCACCAATTACTTTAATTGTCAATACTACTATAGATGAGAATGATGGAAGTGCCACTATTGGGAGTGGTTTATCTTTGCGGGATGCTGTTACAATTGCTAATAAAAGTCCTAATACTCCCTATATTATTAAGCTGAAATCAGGAACGACTTATGAATTGACTTATGTTAATAATACGACAACAGGCGATCGCAGTTTGAATACGAATGGTACGATTACCATTGAAACTGATGGAACAGCACTAGCTTCTATTATTAATAATGCTAGTCCTATCCCTGGGCAGAATGATAATAATTCTATTATAAATAACTCTAGTCAACTTGGAGTTATATTAAATAATCTCTATATCAGCAACAAAGCAGGAAAGGGAATTTACAACAACTACCTGGGAACATTAACATTAACCAACAATACAATAACAGGTAATACGGCTAATTTTTATGGAGGGGGAATTTACAACGCGGGAACATTAACATTAACCAACAATACAATATCTGATAATACGGCTAATTTTTATGGAGGGGGAATTTACAACGGGGGAACCTTAACATTAACCAACAGTACAATATCTGATAATACGGCTACTTATGGTGGTGGAGGGGGAATTTACAACAACGGGGGAACCTTAACATTAACCAACAGTACAATAACAGGTAATACGGCTCCTCTTGGAGGAGGGGGAATTGACAACAGGGGAACCTTAACATTAACCAACAGTACAATATCTGATAATACGGCTACTTATGGTGGTGGAGGGGGAATTTTCAACAACGGGGGAGGGGGAACCTTAACATTAACCAACAGTACAATAACAGGTAATACGGCTCCTCTTGGAGGAGGGGGAATTGAGAACAGGGGAACATCAACATTAACTAACAGTACAATATCTGATAATCCGGCTAATAATGGTTATGGAGGGGGAATTTTCAACAGCGGGGGAACCTTAACATTAACCGACAGTACAATAACAGGTAATACGGCTAATAATGGTTATGGAGGGGGAATTTACAACAACGGGGGAACATCAACATTAACGAATAACATTCTTACTAACAATAATGCCAACGTAGGTGGTGGTATTTTCAATTGGGGTACATGGAGTTCAAATAGTACTATTAGTGGAAATACTGCGAACCAAGTTTGGTATATAGACAAAAACGGAAAATCTACTCTATTCAACACCGAAATTCAAGATCCAAAATATCCAAATATATTTGATATTGGCACTTACACAGCACTCCCACCCACTCCTAATTCTCCACCTAAACCAACGATATCAGTCAGTAATGCGTGGGTCGATGTTCCCGCCGGGACTAATCAAACAAAAGTGCTTAAATTCGAGGTTAAACTATCCTCAGCCTATGATAAACCGATAACCGTTGATTACTATACCCTTGATGGAAGTGCCAATTCAATAGACCCTAACCAATTAAAAGATTTTAACAATGTTGTCAAACGAACCCTCTCCTTTTTCCCAGGACAAACCAGCAAACAAATAGAAATTACTGTTTTAGGAAGTGCGCCTCCTACCGACCAAACCTTTGAAATTTTGGCCAAAGATACCGCTTATCGTAATTGGACAGATACGGACAAAGGCAAAGAAGTAGATAAGAAATATGACTATAGTGACCTGGGTTACGAAGGCTATCGTATCAATAAAGTTTTCAAAGATTCTAGCAAAGGATTTGATGCTTTTGGTTTAACTTCTGATGAAAAATTCTTTCTGGTTTTAGCCAATCCCCTTAATGCCAATGAATTTACATCCAATAGCAATAACTTACTGCAAGATATTGCCAATACTTCAGGCGGTAACAATACCGCCGCCTATACCGCTGGACAGAATCTAATCAACCAACTCACCAGCGCAAATCAATCCTATACCTTCACTGATGGCACAATTTATGACCTTGCTAAACCTCCTGTTTTAGCGATTCGGGGTACTGAATTCTCATCTGGTAAAGATTTATTAAGTGATACTGAAACCGAAGGAGTTGGCTATAATCAATTTAATAACAATAAAGCCGCAGTCAATCAATGGCTTTCAGAAGTAACCAATCCTCTAAGCGGATTGACTCTAAAACCTAATATTACAGGACATAGTTTAGGCGGTGCATTAAGTCAGTGGGTAGGGGGTAGTTATACAGGACAACTCGGAAAGATTGTTACTTTCAATAGTCCGGGTATTTCCCAACAACCCGGCATTAATTTTAACGCTACTAATAACTTAGGTGTCACTCATTACATAACCTCGGCCGATGTGGTTAGCATTGCAGGTTCAACATACCTAAATGGACTCTGGAACTTAGACAAATATTCCAAACTAACATCTGCAATTACTTTTGAAAAACATTCAGTTCCCGTCTTAAATCAAACTATTACAAGAACTAATTTGTCAAAGCCGACAGATTTAACCCAGAAAGTTGCCAACGGAAATACCACTGATTTAAGTGATTCCTTGTTTACATATTTTCCTGATGCTGATTATTTTGCTCTTCAAGCAGCCGTTACTCTAATAAGTCCAATTCTGGGTGCAGCTTTAACTTTTCGTGGAACCGTTGAACTGAATCGAAAAGCAATCGGAATTGCCATTGATAGTATTGGAAATATATCCGATGCAGTAAAATCCGCTTACAATGCAGCTAAATCTTGGACTTCAGATGCGTGGGATGCGATTATTGGACAGTCTAAAAAGATTCTTGGTTTATCTCCATCAACTGCAAATCAAAGCAATTCAACGCTAAAGCTTGCATCATCTTTTCTCGACACAAATAGCTATGAAATAGCAACAACAGCTACAGCATCACAGACAATTGATAACTTTTGGAGTGCCATACCTAACTGGGGAGATAACGCTTGGCAAGCTACAACTAAATGGTCAGGAGATGCTTGGAAAAGTATTGATGAATGGACACCCCAAACTTGGCAAGCAACAACAACCTGGACAGCAGCCGATTGGGATAAACCATTCTTTACTATCTCAAATCCGACAATTGTAGAAAACAATTCAGGAACAAACAACCTGATATTTAAAGTTACATTGTCAACCACAAGTACCCAAACAATTACCGTAAATTATGCCACTGCTGATAACACAGCAACAGCAGGAAGCGACTATACAGCCACAACAGGGACTCTCACCTTTACACCGGGACAAATCAGCCAAGATATTATTATTTCCGTCAATGGTGATACTGCAATTGAACCGGATGAGACTTTCTTGATTAACCTTTCTAATCCTAGCAATGCACTGATTACCGATAATCAAGGATTAGGAACAATTACTAATGATGATGTCACCCTTCCTAGTATTACTCTTGCTGTCTCTTCTGAAAGTGTGACCGAAGATGGGACAACTAATTTAGTCTATACCTTCACTCGCACCGGAGCAACAACTGATGCTTTGACCGTCAATTATACAGTCGGGGGGACAGCCACTTTTGACACAGATTACACCCAAACTGGTGCAGCAAGTTTCACCGCAACCACAGGGACAGTTACTTTCGCTGCTGGTTCAGATACTGCGACTGTAACAATTGACCCCACTGCTGATACAAATGTTGAAGATGATGAAACCGTAACTTTAAACCTTGCTCCTGGGACAGGTTATGCCATAGGTACGACTGACGCAGTTGTGGGAATCATTACTGATACTGATAATGAAACTCCTAGTAATCAAGCTCCCACAGATTTAGCCTTAAGTGCGACAACAGTAAATGAAAATGTTGCCCCCAATACAGTAATTGGAACATTTTCTACCACAGACCCCGATACTGGTAATAACTTTACCTATAGTTTGATAGCAGGAACAGGAGATACAGATAACTCAGCATTCTCGATTGTGGGGAATCAATTACAGATTAATAATTCCCCCGATTTTGAAACCAAGAATAGTTACAGTATTCGAGTAAAAACCACCGACCAAGGGGGACTAAGTTTTGAGAAAACCTTGACAATTACTGTCAATGATGTTAATGAAAATCCT